>ONVG01000087.1 GCA_900321195.1 uncultured Eubacteriales bacterium | reverse complement strand
ATGTTCGATTGTCTGCTGGATTCATCCAATATCATCAGAATCCTTCATCATTATTTTTCTTTTAAAGAAAGTTGATTTCCGTGGCAGCTTGCCGGTTGGCGTTGATTTTTTGTGTAAATGGTGATATAATATGGGGCGGAGGTGTCATAATTATGAGTAATAAAAGAATAGGCTTTATAGGCGCAGGAAATATGGCTACGGCTATAGTGAACGGTATTATCGGCAATAAGGCGAAGGCGGCTCAGGATATTTCTGTTTTTGACCTTGACAGCGCAAAGCTTGCTTTGATGGCTGAAAAGGGAACAGATACAGTTTCTTCGTGCAGTGAGCTTGCAGCTAAAAGCGATATCATAGTTCTTGCAGTTAAGCCGCAGAATTATGATGAAGTACTGTCTGATATCAAAGACGCTGTTACAGAAGATAAGGTCATCGTAACGATAGCCGCAGGTATTTCTATCGAGTATATCCGCAAGGGACTCGGAAAGAATTGTCCGGCTGTTCGTGTAATGCCGAACACTCCGCTCCTTTTGGGAAAGGGCGCAAGCGCATTGTGCAGGTCTGAAAATATCAGTGATGATGATTTTAAAGAAGTATATGATATGTTTGCGCTTTCCGGCGAGGCTGTAATACTTCCCGAATCACAGATGAATGCTATAATCGCAGTAAACGGCAGCAGTCCTGCATATGTTTATCTTTTTGCAAAGTCTATGGTGGATTATGCTGTTTCTGTAGGCATAGACAGGGATACGGCACTCAGTCTTATCTGCAAGACCTTTGAGGGCAGTGCTGAAATGCTGAGATCAAGCGGCGATACGCCCGAAACACTTATTGAAAAGGTATCATCAAAGGGCGGCACGACTATAGAAGCCTTGAAGGTACTCAATGAAAGAGAAGTACCGAAAGCAATAATTGATGCTATGGCAGCATGTACGGCAAGAGCCGAGGAACTTGGCAAATAAAATAACGGCAAAGAAAAAGCAGGCACTCCGGTGTCTGCTTTTTGTTGACAAGAAATATGTTTTGATATAGAATTATAAACGCAAGGCGCTGACCTTACGGATGCGGCAGTCCCCGTTTTTACAAGGGGGCGAAAGCTTCTTTGCCCCCTGAGTTATAACGAAAAGGGAATGATACTATGAATGCTTTGGGTATTATATATACTATCGGCGTGACAGTATCTTTAGCCCGTTTTATACTTGAACTTGTCAGGTACATAAATGAGCATAAAAAGAAGTAACCGCTTATTCCCTCAATAAAGCGGCTACTTCAAATCAGTAGTTGATTTTTTGGGGACTAACCGTAACCGGTCAGCCGCCTTGTCTGTTTTTATTATAGTATGTTTTTTCAAAAAAGTCAACTGATTTCTGTGACACTGAATTAGCTGACGACAAATCCGCCGTTTACTCCAAGCGTCTGACCAGTTATGAATGAGGATGAATCTGATGCAAGAAAAAATACGGCTTTTGCAACATCTTTCGGTGTACCGATAGTCCCTGTTGGCGTTTCATCTTTGAGTACGGATATATCCTGCTCGGAAAGATGAGAATTCATTTCGGTAGCTATAACTCCCGGCGCAATACAGTTGACGGTTATGCCGCTCAGACCTTCTTCCATAGCAAGAGCCTTTGTAAGACCTATTATCCCTGCTTTTGCCGCCGAATAATGTACCTCGCACGAGCCGCCGACCTGTCCCCACATCGATGAGATATTTATTATCCTTCCGTGATGTTTCCTTATCATATATGGCAGAGCCGCGCGGCAGCAGTAAAACACACCGGAAAGATTTGTTGATATCATGGTGTTCCAGTCATCATCTGTAATATCAGTGAAAAGTTTTGTCTGAGATATCCCTGCATTGTTTACGAGAACATCTATGCCGCCGTATTCGCGGGATATCCTTTCAAACATCTCGTTTACTTCCCTTGAGCTTGATACATCCGCTTTTATGCTCACTGCATAATGACCGCATTCTGAAAGCTCTTTTTGAAGTGATGCGGCGGCATTTTCGGATTTGCTGTAATTTATGAATACACGGTCGCCGCCCTGCGCGAATATGCGCGCTGTTTCAGCGCCGATACCCCTTGAAGCGCCTGTTATAAGAACATTTCTCATTTCCTGACAAGCACTTCCTCTATCTCGGCAACAAATACTTCATGCCAGTCATTGTCAGAATAGCACTTGTCTATAACTGACTTGTCGATAAAGCTTTCGGCTGTCATAGTCTGCTTGTAGAGCTTTCTGCATTTAAGGACTACAGCCGCCTGCTCAAAATATGTTACATCATCATCAAAAACAGGCGAAAGACCTGTTTCTTTTATTTTATCGACATCTCTTCCGGAATTTCTTCCGCAGAAAAGAAGCTCCTTCATCATCTCACCGTTGAAGAAAGAAAGTGAAAAGCGCTCGTTCTCGTCTATGAATTCAAGGGTATAGCGGCTTTTGCGTATAAAAACGAAGCATACATTTTTATTCCAGAGTACGCCTATACCGCCCCAGCTTGCAGTCATGGTATTGAAAGCATTTTCCTTTCCTGCCGTAACAAGCATCCATTCCTTATTCAGCTTTGTAAAGAAATCTCCGCTGAGTGCTTTTGTGTCTGCTCTTTCAAAGTTTAACATATTTGTCCCTCCGTAATGTTTTTAGTATATTATACCACAGACAGAACGGAAATAGAATAGTAAATATAAATATACATTTTTTAATGCATAAATGTATATTTTTTCATTGTCCTATGCTGACATGAGGACAAATATATAGAATAAAAGATAATATAGGGGCTGAATACATGCCTGTTTTGAGATAAATTATATAAAAAATAAATATGCATGTTGAGAATATGGAATAAAAATAATCAAAGATGGCGGCGCTTGAATAAATATTCAAAAATCACTTGATTTTATGCAAAAAAGGTGTATAATAAGTATCGTAATAAATACAGTAACGGAGGTCATCAAAATGGGCGATATAAAAAAAGTAGTATTGGCATATTCAGGCGGACTTGATACATCTATAATCATTCCCTGGCTCAAGGAAAACTATGACAACTGTGAGGTGATCGCAGTTTCCGGTGACGTAGGACAGGGCACAGAGCTTGACGGACTTGAAGAAAAAGCACTTGCAACAGGCGCTTCCAAGCTCTATATAGAAGATCTTAACAAGGAATTCATCGATGAGTATGTATTCCCGACAATAAAGGCTGATGCAGTATATGAGAGCAAATATCTTCTCGGAACATCATTCGCAAGACCGATAATCGCAAAGAGAATAGTTGAAATAGCTCTTAAAGAGGGCGCAGACGCTATCTGCCACGGCTGTACCGGCAAGGGCAACGATCAGGTAAGATTTGAGCTTGCAATAAAGGCTTTTGCACCTGATATGAAGATAATCGCACCCTGGAGAGAGTGGAGCATCAAATCACGAGATGAGGAGATAGACTATGCTGAGGCACACAATATCCCCTTGAAGATAACAAGAGAAACAAACTATTCAAAGGATAAAAATATCTGGCATATTTCACATGAAGGCCTTGACCTTGAGGATCCCGCAAATGAGCCTATGTACAACAAAGAAGGCTTCCTTGAGCTTGGTGTTTCACCTGAGCAGGCTCCCGATAAGCCTACTTATGTAACTATCTCTTTTGAAAAGGGTATTCCGGTAGCAATAGACGGCGAGAAATTGGACTCTGTAGAAATAGTAAAGAAGCTCAACCAGCTTGGCGGCGAGAACGGTATAGGTATCGTAGACCTCGTTGAGAACAGACTTGTAGGCATGAAGTCAAGAGGTGTATATGAAACACCCGGCGGAACTATCCTTTATCATGCACACAACAAGCTTGAAGAGATAACTCTTGACAGAGATACCTACCACTACAAGCAGGAAGTAGGTCTGCGTTTTGCAGAGCTTGTATATTTCGGTCAGTGGTACACACCGCTCCGCAAGGCTCTCTCTGCATTTGTTGACTCAACACAGGAGACAGTTACGGGAGATGTTAAGCTGAAGCTTTATAAGGGCAACATAATAGATGCAGGTGTTACATCACCGTATTCACTTTATGATCCCGATATAGCTACCTTTGACGAGGACGAAGTTTATAACCAGAAGGATTCCGCAGGCTTTATAAACCTCTTCGGACTTCCGATAAAGGTACAGGCTAAGAAAAATCTTATCAAGGAATGAGAACTTCGTTGATATAACGGAAATATGTCAGGGCGAACAGTGAGTTTTCATTGTCCGCCCGACTGTTGTTTATACAGAACGCAAAAAATCATAAACAGGGAGTGAACGCAGTGAAGCTGTGGGCAGGCAGATTTTCAAAAGAGATAGACAAGAAAACAAATGATTTCAATTCATCCATAAGCTTTGACAGCCGTATGTACCGTGAGGATATAGAGGGCAGTATCGCGCATGCCGAGATGATAGGCGAGTGCGGAATAATCGAAAAAAGCGAATCCGAAGCTATAATTAAGGGACTTGAAGGCATACTTGCAGATATAGACAGCGGAAAGCTTCAAATAGACCCGAACGCCGAGGATATACATACATTCATAGAGGGCGAGCTTACGGAAAGGCTTGGACAGACCGGAAAAAGACTTCATACCGCAAGAAGCAGAAACGATCAGGTAGCTGTTGACATACGCCTGTATCTGAAAAAGGAGATACAGAATATAAAGTCGCAGGTCAAGGAGGTTATAGAGGTCCTTTGCAATAAGGCAGAGGAATATTCAGCAGCAGTTATGCCCGGATATACACATCTTCAGAGAGCGCAGCCGATAACCTTCGGACATCATCTTATGGCTTACGCCGAAATGCTGCTCAGAGATGTTGACAGACTTGAATGTGCATACAGACATACCGACAGCATGCCGCTTGGAAGCGGTGCGCTTGCAACTACCACATATCCTATCGACAGAACTATAACTGCAAGGCTTTTAGGCTTTGCCGATATCTGTCAGAACAGTCTTGACGGTGTTTCCGACCGTGATTTCTGCATGGAGCTTGCGTCTGCGCTTTCAATAATCATGGTTCATCTTTCACGTTTTTCCGAGGAGATAATCATGTGGTGCAGCTGGGAATTCAAGTTTGTAGAGCTTGACGATGCATTCTCGACAGGTTCAAGCATCATGCCGCAGAAGAAAAACCCCGACATAGCCGAGCTTGTACGAGGAAAGTCAGGCAGAGTTTTCGGCGACCTTATGACGCTCCTTACAGTTATGAAGGGTATTGCGCTTGCATACAACAAGGACATGCAGGAGGATAAGGAAGCAATATTTGACGCTGTTGATACTGTAAAGATGTGTCTTACAGCATTCACTCCGATGATAGACACTATGAGAGTTATTCCCGAAAACATGAGAAAGGCTGCCGCAAACGGATTTATAAACGCTACCGACTGTGCAGACTATCTTGTTAAAAAAGGCTTGCCTTTCAGAGATGCATACAAAGCAACGGGAACACTTGTAGCTCTCTGCATAGAGAAGAAAACAACTCTTGAGGAGCTTCCTCTTGATGAATATAAAAAGATATGCGATATTTTTGACGAGGGCGTATATGAAGCCATCTCACTCGAAAACTGTGTGAACGGACGAAAAGTCCTTGGCGGTCCCGCAAGTGAGAATGTAAAGGCTCAGGCTGCAAGAGTCAGAGAAATAATTCATAATTCATAATGGAAATATATTCAGTATGACAAAAAATGACAAAAAGGAGAGTGGAAAGAAATGAAGATAAAAGCAGGTATCATAGGTGCAACAGGTTATGCAGGTGCAGAGCTTGTACGCATACTTCTTACTCATCCCGAAGCTGAAATAGCCGCAATAAGCTCGGTAAGCTTTGAGGGAAAAAAGCTCAGCGAGGTATATCCTTCATACAAGACACTTTGTGATATGGAGTGTACCAATCAGGATGAAGTCGTTGAAAAGAGTGACGTTATATTTGCGGCACTTCCTCACGGTCTTTCACAGGAGCTTGCCGCTCAGTGCGACAAGGCAGGAAAGGCGTTTATAGACTTAGGCGCAGATTTCCGTCTTGAAAGCGAGGATGAATACAAGGAATGGTACGGCTGTGAATTCCTTGACCACGAGCTTCACAAAAAGTCTGTATACGGAATGCCTGAGCTTTTCAGAGAGAACATAAAGGGAAAGAAGATAATCGCAAATCCCGGCTGTTACACAACGGGCGCGCCGCTTGCGCTTGCTCCGGCAGTAAAGGGCGGACTTGTAAGCACTGACGGTATCATAATCGATTCAAAGTCAGGTGTTACGGGCGCAGGCAGAAAGCCGAATCAGGGCAATCATTATCCCGAACTCAACGAAGGCTTTCATGCATATAAAGTAGCAAATCACCGTCACACTCCCGAAATAGAGCAGACACTTTCCAAGCTTTCCGGAAAAAGCGTAAAGATAACATTTGTTCCGCATCTTCTTCCGGTAAACAGAGGAATAATTTCCACCTGTTATGCACGTCTTAACGAAGGAGTTACTAAGGAGCAGATAAGGGCAGCTTATGAAGAATTCTACAAGGATGAGTTTTTTGTCAGACTTCTTCCCGATGGAGCTAATGCAGACATCCACAACATCAAATACTCTAATTTCTGCGATGTTTCGCTTCATGTGGACACCCGTACAGGTACGTTTATAGCCATCTCAGCCATTGACAATATGGTAAAGGG
>ONVG01000106.1:8383-10882 GCA_900321195.1 uncultured Eubacteriales bacterium | reverse complement strand
CCGAATTTTGCAGGTAACGGATTACAATTTACAGTGGAAAGAGGAATTTGATGTCAGATCATATCATCCTAAACGAGAAACGGAGGGACGACTTATGGAATCAATTCTTATCAAGGATACAACAAGGGAAGAACGTGAAAAGATCGTTCGCCAGGCGCTTTACGGTGACTGCGGTTCGGAATGTGAATTCTGTTCCGGCTGTGATAATATCGGAGGAGGAAGGAGCGACAGTATTTATCAGCCTTATATTGACGGACTTAAAGAGATAAGTGAGATCAATGCTGAGTATAGTGCGCCGTTTGTCCGATAATAATATCCTATTACAGATTATAGATTTTCCCGATAACTGAAAAAACAGATTTTGATTGACAATTCAGAAATAATATGCGATAATCTATACACACTAAACCTATCAATAAGATAGGTGAATATGTAATTCAGGGAGAATGAAAAATGATCATGATGACAATAAAACGATGTTGATGCTGTGATTTTGGATATATCGTTTTTAGGGAGTAATGATAAATGAAAACATATAAAAAGATCACAGACCTTATCGGCAGGACGCCGCTGCTTGAACTGGAGACGGTAAGCAAAAAAACAGGCGCTGTCGTTTTGGGAAAGCTTGAATATTTCAATCCTGCCGGGAGCGTCAAAGACAGAATAGCAAAGGCTATGATAGATGACGCTGAGGAAAAGGGTATATTGAAACCCGATTCTGTCATAATTGAACCAACAAGCGGAAATACCGGAATAGGTCTTGCAGCCGTCGCAGCCGCAAGAGGTTATCAGGTCATTCTGACAATGCCCGAAACAATGAGCATAGAAAGAAGAAATCTGCTTAAAGCCTACGGCGCGAAGGTAGTGCTTACAGAAGGAGTAAAGGGCATGAAGGGCGCTATTGAAAAAGCGCAGGAGCTTGCAGCGGCAAATCCCCACAGCTTTATTCCCAGTCAGTTTACAAACGGCGCTAACCCCAAGGCGCACTATGATACGACCGGACCGGAAATATGGGAAGATACCGACGGAAGAGTCGATATCTTCGTTGCCGGTGTGGGAACAGGCGGAACGGTTTCGGGTGTCGGTGAATATCTGAAAAATAGAAATCCGAATGTTCAGATCGTTGCAGTTGAGCCTGCCGGCTCGCCGGTGCTTTCAGGAGAAAAGCCCGGTCCGCATAAGATACAGGGTATCGGCGCAGGCTTTGTTCCCGATACGCTGAATACAGATGTATATGATGAAGTGATAAAGGTAACTAATGAGGACGCTTTTGCCACAGGCAGAGAGCTTGCCAAAAAGGAGGGTCTGCTTGTGGGCATATCCTCAGGCGCAGCCGTATGGGCAGCGTCTGAGATCGCCAAGCGTCCCGGTAATAAAGGAAAGATAATTGTAGCAATACTGCCCGATACGGGAGAAAGATATCTTTCTACACCAATGTTTATAGGATGAAATAACAGGAGAGGATCAGAATGAGAAACTACAGCAAAGCACAGTTCATCAATACTGTTTCAGCCGGAAGCATTTCCGGTCGCTTTGCTATGCCTTTTTGCTGCTGTATGTGTTGTTGTAACACAGGCGGCTTACAGAGGCATTATGTTTTTCAGTAAAACATATTTTCTGCTATAGCCGTCTGTCTGCACTTCTGCAGTACAGGCGGCATTCTTTTGTCTGGAAGGAGAGTAATAATATGATCGCAGCACAGGAAAGCATTACAGCAAAGCTTTGCTCCTTTGCCCGTGCTTATCATTCAAATACAGGACGGAAAAAGATATTCGATGATTATCTTGCCTACGACCTTATGGGCAAGGAGGAATTTGAGGAAATAGGTCAGCTTATACAGAATGATTTTGAGCCTGCCGGAACCTTTGAGTATCAGGGCATTGAAACAAATCGTATTACCGCAAAGCTGAACAGATATATTGCCCCTATCCCCCTTTCTCGCATCGCTTTTGCCGAGCAAAGACTGATCGAATTTGCAGAAAAATTTGATAAATGTCAGTATGTCATCTGCGGCGCAGGTATGGATACCTTTGCATTCAGAAACAATGATACAAAGATAAAAATATTTGAACTTGATCATCCCGATACCGGCAGATACAAGCAAGAAAGGATACGGAAGCTTGAATGGAATATTCCGAAAAACCTGACCTTCGTTCCGATAGATTTTTCAAGGGACGATATGACTAAGGTACTGCCTGAAGCCGGTTATGATCCCGATATTCCAACATTTTTTGCAATTCTCGGAGTTTCCTATTATCTTACTCTGCCGGTTTTTGAGCAGACAATAAAAAAGATAAGTCAGCTGTGCCGTGCGGAGGTGAAGGTCGTATTTGACTATCCGGACGAAACAACGCTCAAAGAGAAAAGCACCGAAAGAGTTCATACCCTTGCTGAAATAACCGAACGGCTCGGAGAAAAAATGCTGCATGGCTATTCGTTTTCGGAGATAAGTACCGTACTTGACAGATACGGCTTTGAAATAGAGGATCACGAAACGCC
>ONVG01000106.1:0-8361 GCA_900321195.1 uncultured Eubacteriales bacterium | reverse complement strand
ATACATTTTATGCTTGCATATAAGGAGAAAGAGGAAATGAAAAATTATATTTTTACATCAGAATCGGTTACAAAAGGACATCCGGATAAGGTATGCGATATGATATCGGATGCGATACTTGACGCATATATAAAACAGGATAAAAATTCCCGTGTGGCTGTTGAAACAGTGGTCAAGAACAATAATGTCGTGCTTGCCGGGGAGGTTTCCTCCTCCGCCGATGTCGATATCGAAAGGACGGTCAGGGATACAATAAACAATATCGGATATGATCGTCCGGAGCTTGGCTTTGACGGTCATACGGTAAAGATAATCCAGCTTATTGACAAGCAGTCGCCGGATATAGCTCAGGGAGTAGACGATGCTCTGGAACACAGGGGAGAAAACAAACAGGATATCGGCGCAGGAGATCAAGGAATGGTGTTCGGCTATGCCGTCAATGAAACTGAGGAGCTTATGCCTGCCGCTATTTCTCTTGCGCATAAGCTGTCAAGAAGGCTGACAGAGGTAAGAGAAAACGGCACTCTTCCATATCTCAGACCTGACGGGAAAACTCAGGTTTCCGTAAAATATGAAAACGGAAGACCTGTCGGGATAGATACGGTTCTGATCTCCACACAGCATGATCCGCAGATCTCACAGGAGCAGATCAGGAATGACCTGATAAAATATGTTATCCGTCCTGCGCTTACTGCAAAATGGATAAATGATGATTACAGAATACTTATAAACCCGACGGGACGGTTTGTTATCGGAGGTCCTGTGGGCGACAGCGGACTTACCGGAAGGAAAATAATTGTTGATACCTACGGAGGTGCGGCATCTCACGGGGGAGGAGCCTTTTCCGGCAAGGACCCGACAAAGGTTGACCGCAGCGCAGCCTATGCAGCAAGATATATTGCAAAAAATATCGTTTCAGCCGGTCTTGCAGAGAAGGCTGAAATACAGATAGCTTATGCGATCGGTGTTGCTCATCCTGTATCGGTTCTTGTCAATACCTTTGGCACGGGAAAGGTGTCGGATGATCTTATAAGAAGAGCGGTCGAAAATACTGTCGATCTCAGACCGTCAGGCATAATCAGAAGATTTGGGCTGCAAAGACCGATATATGCACAGACTGCATCCTATGGTCATTTCGGCAGAACAGATATAAAGCTGCCGTGGGAAAAAACAGATCTTGCGCCTGATTTGAAAAGATATATAGAATATCATACAAGGGAGGCAGTCTGATGGAACTTATAAAGAGCTTTTCGGTAGACCATACACGCATAGTACCAGGAATTTTTACAAGCAGAACAGATCATCTGGGCAGCTATTCTGTCACGACCTATGATATCAGGCTGAAAAGACCTAACCGGGAGCCTGTTATTGGTACTGCGGCTATGCATTCGCTTGAGCATATAATTGCGACATGGCTGCGTAATAATGAATACTGGAAGGACGAGGTCATTTACTGGGGACCCATGGGTTGTCTTACGGGCTTTTATCTGATCCTCAAGGGCGGCAGGGAACCGCGGGAGATATATGATCTTATTCTGGGAGCATTCAGCTCTGTGGAAAATGTGCAGAATGTGCCCGGCACCTCTCCGGAAAACTGCGGTTATTACCGTATGCACGATCTTGCAATGGCAAAATGGTATGCCCGCGAATTTGTTGCTTATCTTGAAGCAAATGCACAAAACAAACTGATATATGAATATCCCGAAACAGAACGTCTTGTAACGGACGGCGGACAGCATTTCTATGATTCATAAATAATACGAAAAGGAGCAATTATTATGTCAGCATATAAAAATATCGAATCAGCCCTTATTCATGGGGGCATATACGGAGATGAATATACAAAGGCAGTCAATGTGCCTATCTATCAGACTTCTACATACGAACAAAGCGGTATAGGAGAAACGCCGAAGTGGGAATATTCCCGCACAGGCAACCCCACCCGCGCAGCGCTTGAAGCTCTTATCGCAGAGCTTGAAGGAGGCAGCGCAGGCTTTGCCTTTGCCTCCGGCATGGCGGCGATCACAGCGGTACTCAGCTTATTCAATACCGGCGATAAGATCATTATTTCAAGCAATGTTTACGGCGGAACATTCCGCGTGCTTGATAAGGTTTTCAATCATTTCGGAATTGGCTATTCCATTGAGGATACGACGAATATTGCAGAGCTTGAAACGAAAATAACTCCCGAAGTAAAGGCAATACTTATCGAAAGTCCGGCTAATCCGCTGCTCACTATCACAGATATCGGTGCAGTTGCACGTCTTGCGGCAAAGCATGATATCCTGTCAATTGTGGATAATACATTTATGACGCCTTATTTGCAGCGACCTCTTTCTCTTGGCGCAGATATCGTTATTCACAGCGCAACAAAATATCTCGGCGGTCACAGTGATGTTGTAGCCGGTCTTGTTGTTGTCAATGATGAAAGGCTCGCCCGTCAGATCGCCTTTATCCAGAATTCGACCGGAGGCGTTCTCGGTCCGTTTGACAGCTTCCTGCTTATCAGGGGAATAAAAACTCTCGGTGTCCGTCTTGACCGCCATGTGGAAAATGCTCAGAAGGCGGCGGAATTCCTCAGCAGTCATAAGGCTGTAAAGAAAGTATATTATCCCGGACTGCCGGATGCACAGGGCTATGATATCAATAAGCGTCAGGCTAAAAACGGCGGCGTGATGATATCCTTTGAGCTTTATGAAAACTACGATATCAAAAAATTCTTCAAGTCCTTGAAGCTTGTTGCCCTTGCGGAAAGTCTCGGCGGTGTGGAAAGCCTTGTATGCCACCCGGCAAGCATGACCCACGCTTCTATCCCCTACGAGGTGCGTCAAAAGGTAGGCATTACCGACGGTCTTATCAGACTTTCAATAGGTATCGAAAATATTGACGATATCCTACTCCGCTTGTCAGGCTCCGCCATCTTGATCTGCCGGAGGGAGCCGAGCTGTATGCGAAGTTAGAGCTTTTCAACCCGTCTGGCAGCGTGAAGGACAGAATAGGAAAATATATGATCGAGGACGCTGAGCGAAAGGGAATACTCAGAAAGGGCGGCGTTATCGTTGAAGCTACCGCCGGCAATACCGGACTTGGAATTGCATTTGCGGCGCTTAACAGAGGTTATCAGATAATCTTTGTTGTACCGACAAAATTCTCACAGGAAAAGCAGACGCTTCTGCGCGCCCTTGGAGCAAGGATAATTAATACTCCGCGTGAGGGCGGTATGCTCGGCGCATGGAAAAAGGCAGAGGAGATACGCTCCTCCATTCCGGGGGCTGTAACTCTGGAGCAATTCAAAAATCCTGCCAATCCGCTTGCACATTACGAAACGACAGGAAAGGAAATATATGACGATCTGCCTGATATTGATTATCTTGTAGCAGGCGCAGGCAGCGGAGGAACCTACTCCGGAGTTGTAGAATACCTGAAAGAGAAAAATAAGAATATCATCGGCGTGCTTGCCGATCCCGTAGGCTCGACCATGGGCGGCGGCGAACACGGTGATTATGATATAGAGGGTATCGGCAATGATTTTATCGCAGATACGATGGATATGTCCCTTGTGGACAGAGTGATAAAAATAACTGACAGCGAAGCATTTGAAAACGCAAGAGAGCTTGCAAAAAAGGAAGGAATAATCGCCGGCTCATCCTCGGGCGCGGCGCTTGCGGCTGCAAAAAAACTGATAAGCAGCGGCGCAAGGGGCAGGATAGCAGTCATTTTCCCCGACAGAGGCGACCGCTATTTTACGAAAAATCTGTATGAATAAGGATCAGATATTATGACGATACAACAGATATATTATGCTATAACGATATCCGAACAGGGTTCTTTCAATAAAGCAAGCGAGGTGCTGTATATTTCACAGCCCTCGCTGACGGAAGCTGTAAAGGAGCTTGAAAAGGAGCTTGGAATATCAATTTTTCACCGCAGCGGAAAAGGCGTAACGCTTACAAGTGACGGCGCGGAGTTTATTTCATATGCCCATGAGCTGTACAGTCAATATGAAAACATTATCGACAGGTACGGAGAAAAGGGTAAGCTGAAAAAGAAATTTGCAGTTTCAACACAGCATTATTCCTTTGCAGTCAAAAGCTTCGTGGAGCTTGTAAAACAGCTGAGTACGGATGAATATGAATTTGCTATAAGAGAAGTCCGCACACAGAAGGTAATAGATGATGTCGGCAGTCTTAAAAGTGAGATAGGTATTCTTTATATGAGTGATTTCAATGCTCCGCTCCTGACAAAGATATTCAGAACAAATAAACTGGAGTTCCATGAGCTTATCACCTGTGACGCCTATGTTTATTTGTGGAAGGGACATCCGCTTGCCAAAAATAAAAGCATACGCTTTGATGAGCTTACACAGTATCCGAGCCTATCATTTGAGCAGGGCGGGAATAATTCAATGTATTTTGATGAGGAAATACTGAGTAATTATCATTATCCCCGTACAATAAAGGCAACGGACAGAGCAACCATGCTCAATCTCATGGTCGGGCTGAACGGCTACACACTATGCTCAGGAATTATCTGCGAGGAGCTTAACGGGAGCGATTTCGCTGCTGTTCCCTTTGAACATGATGAGGAACATCCCGGCAGCAAAATGAAGATAGGTTATATCACAAAGAAGAATATCCGATTGAGTACAGTCGGAAAGATATATGTTGAGGAATTAAAGAAATATCTGGGAGTACAAGATGGAGATAATTGATTTTCATGCGCATATCTATCCCGAAAAAATAGCGGATAAGGCAACTCAGGCAACGGGAGATTTCTATAATATTTCCCCTGCCTGCACAGGAACAGCGGAAAGCCTGATCTCTGAAGGCAGAAAAGCAGGTATTTCACGCTTTGTTATCCTGCCGGTCGCTACAAAGCCCGAACAGGTAAGAAGCATCAACCGCTTCATTCTTGATGAGGTCAGCGCGCATAATGAATTTTACGGCTTTGCGACGCTTCACCCGTCATGCGAAAATATTATAGATGAGGTCAGCTTTATTCTCAGCTCCGGCTTTAAGGGCATAAAGCTGCATCCCGATACCCAATGCTTCAATACGGACGACAGGCGGCTTTTTGAGGTCTTTGACGCTGTTCAGGGAAAACTGCCGCTTCTTGTCCACTGCGGTGACAAGAGATATGATTATTCACACCCCCGCAGACTGAGGAATGTGATCGACAGCTTTCCTCATTTACAGGTTATCGCTGCGCATCTTGGCGGCTGGTCGCTTTTTGACGAGGGTTTTGAGCTGCTCAGGAGTACAGAATGCTTTCTGGATATTTCAAGCACGATGATGTTCCTGCCTTCCGAGCAGGTCAGACGCTATATTCGCGGATACGGCGCAGACAGGATACTTTTCGGTACAGACTTCCCACTCTGGAGTCCGGAGCAGGAGGTCAGCTCTTTCAGAAGGCTGAACCTTTCATCAGATGAATACGAAAGTATCGCATATAAAAACGCATTAAAAATTCTTACTGAGTAATAGGCTGAACCTATTACCTATAATATAAATAGGATATTGGACAGATACAAGGACCAATGGTATAATAAACACATCAACGAGAAAGGAGTAAACCACCATGGCAAAGACAACTGTTAAAACAATGTGTATGTGTATGAACAGATGTATGTGTATGACTCAGGAAGCAGTTTTCTGTGTCAGGGCTTGCTGTGCTTTCCGAATGTGACAGAGTGATTCTGTGCGCTTTTTTTGGGAGGTCAGCAATGACTTCCCTTTTTTACTGCCATTTTTCAGGAGGTAACAATAATGAGTAACTTATCAAAAAACAGAGCAGACAGTGAGCATATAAAATATGCTGCAATAACAGCAATGTTTGCCGCTCTTATAACCGTAACGACAGCCTACATAAAGATACCTGCTCCGCTTGGTTATGCACACGCAGGCGACAGTATGATCTATCTTGCCGCAAGCGTCCTGCCCGGGCCGCTCGGATTTGCGGCAGCCGCTGTCGGCGGAGGACTTGCCGATCTGCTTGCAGGCTATCCCCAGTGGGCTATCCCGACAGCAATTATAAAGGCTCTGAATGTTCTCCCTTTCTTTCTGATAAAGCTTGCTTTGAAGAACAGTCCGAAGCTCGATAAAATCATCAGCCTGCCGAATCTGCTTATGCTGATACCCACAACGATAGTAACGATCGGCGGTTATTTCGTAGCTAATGCTTTGCTGTATGATACAGCAGCAGCGATAGCAGAGATACTTCCGAATCTCGTTCAGGCAAGTGTCGGAGCTGGAATATTTATAGTACTCGGCACAAGCCTTGATGCAGTTCATTTCAAATCAAGGATAATATCCAAAAGAAAGGAAAAAAGCCATGAGGTATAAAATGACTAAAAAGACAGCGGCGCTGCTGTTTGCCGCAGTGCTTGGATTTGCGGTGCTTACAGCCTGTACAAAGCAGCCGGACGGAAAAGAAGCTGCATCATCAGCGGCACAGTCCTCGTCATCAGGTTCAGAAGAAAAGGATTGCTGCAAGAAAGAAGAAAGCTGCTGTGAACACAGCGAAAAGTCCGACTGCTGCAAGGATAAAGAAAGCTCTGAAGATGACAGTAAAAATGAAAAAAGCTGCTGTCATAAAGAGCAGGATAAATCATCAGTTCCCGACTGCTGCAAAAACGAGGAAAGCTCAGATGTTCCCGATTGCTGCGGAGGTTAATATAGAAATATAGAAATAATTATACGGAGAAAGGAAAATCATTATGAACAAAAGAATTACCGCGGCAGTATTAGCCGCTGCGCTCACATTATCTGTTACAGCATTTACAGGATGTAATGACAGCAAGGATAACGGCTCCTCAAAAACCGCATCCGATACTTCGGCATCAGCAGGAGCATTGGAAAAGACAAGCTTCAATTTAGGACACCTCAATTCAACAGCTCATCTTTTGGGCTTTGTTGCAAAGGAAGAGGGCTACTTCAAAGAGGAAGGTCTTGATGTTACACTCACTCTGTTCTCATCAGCTTCCGAGCTTGCAACAGGTCTTGAAACCGATAAGTTAGATGCTGCCTTTATCGGCTCAGTTCCGTCAATTACCTTCCAGAGCAAGGGACACGATCTTACGATCTTCGGCGGCGCAATGACAAACGGACACGGATATGTTATCAAACCACAGTTTGTAGAGGGTCTTGACAAATGGGATGTAAGTATTCTCAAAGGAAGAAACGTAGCATCTGTAAAGAACAGCGTACAGGATGCCGAACTCCAGATACTTCTCAAGGATAAAGGCATTGAAATAGGTGAAGGTGAAAATAAAGTAAATATCGTTTATTTTGACAGTCAGAAAGATGCCTATAATGCTCTCCAGAATGACAGTATCGATGCAGTTTCGGCATATTCCCCCTACACCTCTCTTGCTGAAAGTCAAGGCTATAAGATAGTATACCGCTGCTCTGAGGAAAAGCTCCTTGAAAATCAGCCCTGCTGCCGTCAGGTCGCTTCAACAGCGGCACTTAGCAAATATCCGAATTCCTACAAGGCTTTTGAAAGAGCGCTTATCAAGGCATATAAATTCACACAGGAAAATCAGGAGCAGACAATAAAGGATGTAAAGAAATATATTGACATTGAAGAGAATCTTATCAAGACCGAGCTTTACGGCGGCTACGGTACGTCCGTTCCCGATCCGGACAAGCAAGGTACAGTCGCTCTCAAAAAATCCATTGTAGAGCTTGGTTATACGGATGATTATGATATTGATAAGCTTTATAATACAGATATTTACAAGAATGCACTTGAAAGCCTTATCAAGGAAAGCCCTGATGATAAAGTGTATACAGAACTCAAAAAGCACTTTGACGAGTTTGAATAAATAATACGTTTTCGGCAGCGCCGGAAAAAGAAGAGATGATGATAAATGAGCAAGATAGAGATAAATAATCTGACAGTAGATTATACAGAAAAGAAAAAGAGCTTTACTGCATTGAAGAATGTAAGCTTTTCAATTGAGGAGGGTGAATTCGTAAGTATTATAGGCTCGAGCGGATGCGGCAAAAGCACACTGCTTAGTATACTTGAGGGTATAAACACCGCTACGGAGGGCGAGATACTGATAAACGGAGAGCCTGTCACAGGCACAGGACCCGACAGGGGCGTTGTGTTCCAGCACTATTCACTGTTCCCGTGGATGACCGCAAGAAGGAATGTTGCTTTCGGAATAAAGCAGGTCAATAAAAATGTTAGCAGAGCAGAGCGCTATCAGCTTGCTGATGAATTTCTTGATAAGGTCGGACTGGAGCAGTTCAAAAATAAATATCCATCTCAGCTTTCCGGCGGAATGCAGCAGCGTGTTGCAATAGCAAGAGCGCTTGCGATGGATACGGATATACTGCTTATGGATGAGCCTTT
>ONVG01000067.1 GCA_900321195.1 uncultured Eubacteriales bacterium | reverse complement strand
CCTCATCAACTGCCAGTGGAACGCTGAGGAGCTTGATAAGCACCTCAATGCTGAAACAAAGCAGTATATCGCTAAGAACAATATCCAGCTCTATACAGTTAACGCTATAGACCTTGCTGAGAAGATCGGTATGGGCAAGCGTACAAATACTATCCTCCAGGCTGCATTCTTCGCACTTGCTAAGGTAATGCCTATCGACGAGGCTGTTCAGCACATGAAGGATGCTGCTACAAAGTCCTACCTCAAGAAAGGTCAGGATATCGTTGACATGAACCATAAGGCTATCGATGCCGGCGTTACAGCTTTCGTAAAGGTAGACGTTCCTGCTGCATGGGCAGATGCTGCTGACGATAAGGCTGAAAGCAAGCTCGAAGGCAAGGCTGCTACAGTCAAGATGGTAGAGAACATTCTTGAGCCTGTTGACAAGATGGACGGCGACGCTCTTCCTGTATCTGTATTCGTTGACCACGCTGACGGTACATTTGAGCTTGGTGCTTCTGCTTACGAGAAGCGCGGCGTTGCAGTTATGGTTCCTGAGTGGAACGCTGAAACATGCGCTAAGTGTAACAAGTGTTCATTCGTATGTCCGCATGCTACTATCAGACCTTTTGCTATGTCAGAGGCTGAGGCTGCCGCAGCTCCCGAAAATACAAAGATAGCTCCGAAGCCTGTTGTAAAGACAGACTACAAGTATACACTCGCTATTTCACCTATGGATTGTATGGGATGCTCAGTTTGTGTAGGCGTTTGCCCGACTAAGTCACTCAAGATGGTTCCTGCTGAAACTCAGTACGACCAGCAGAAAGTATTCGATTACTGTGTTGCTAACGTTACAGAGAAGCCTGAGGTTTCTTCAAACGCTACTATCATCAGCAGCCAGTACAAGCAGCCTCTCCTTGAGTTCTCCGGCTCATGCGCAGGCTGTGCTGAAACATCTTATGCACGTCTTATCACACAGCTCTTCGGTGACAGAATGTACATCTCCAACGCTACAGGCTGTTCATCTATCTGGGGCGGTCCTGCTGCTACATGTCCTTACACAGTAAACAAGGACGGTCACGGTCCTGCATGGGCTAACTCACTCTTCGAGGATAACGCTGAGCACGGCTTCGGTATGTACCTCGGTCAGAAAGCTATCCGTGAAAGACTTATCACAGATCTTGAACAAATAGCTGCAAGTGAAAAGGCTCCTGAGGCTGTAAAGGCTGCTATCGCAGAGTTCATGGCTACAAAGGACAACGGCGAGAAGAACACAGCTGCTGCAAATGCTGTTATAGCTGAGCTTGAAAAGCTTGACTGTGACTGCCCGAACAGACTTGATGTTCTCGAAAACAAGGAATTCCTCGCTAAGAAGTCAGTATGGATATTCGGCGGCGACGGCTGGGCTTATGATATCGGCTTCGGCGGCGTTGACCACGTTCTTGCATCAGGCGAAGATGTAAACATCATGGTATTCGATACAGAGGTTTACTCCAATACAGGCGGTCAGGCTTCAAAGGCTTCACAGATCGGTCAGGTCGCACAGTTTGCTGCAGCAGGTAAGGCAATAGCTAAGAAGAGCCTTGCAGACATCGCTATGTCATACGGCTACATCTATGTTGCACAGATCGCTATGGGTGCTGATCAGAACCAGACACTCAAAGCTATCAAAGAGGCTGAGGCTTATCCGGGTCCGTCACTCATCATCGGTTATGCTCCTTGTGAGATGCACTCCATCAAGGGCGGCATGAAGAATTGTCAGGCTGAGATGAAGAAGGCTGTTGAATGCGGTTACTGGAACATGTTCAGATACAATCCTGAGCTTAAAGCACAGGGCAAGAACCCGTTCATCCTCGACAGCAAGGCTCCGACAACCTCTTACCGTGACTTTATCCTCGGTGAAGCACGTTACAGCGCTCTCACACGTTCCTTCCCGGCAAGAGCAGAAGAGCTCTTCAAGAAGGCTGAGGACAAGTCTGTTGAGAGATACGAAGAACTCAAGACAAGAGCAGAATAATCGTCACTGCATAATATATAAACTCATAAACAGAACCGGCATGGCTTGCTTTAAAGGCAGGTCATGCCGGTTTTCTTTTTAAAATCGCTTCAGAACATAAACAAGCCTGTCAATATCGTTCTGACGGTTAAAAACAGAAGGCGATATCCTCACGGCGCCGCTATCAAGAGTGCCCATAGCACGATGCGCGGCAGGCGCACAGTGAAGTCCGGCTCTTACGGCTATACCTCTTTTGCTAAGCTCGCCTGCGGCTGTTTCACTGTCCATGCCGTCAATATTGAATGATAATATCGGCACGAAAAATTCAGGCTCAGGCTCCGGAAGATAGAGCTTTATTTTTTTCATCCCTGAAAGCTCTTTATACAAACGCTTTATAAGTCTGAATTCATGCGCCGAAAGCTTTTCTGTTCCGCTCCTTCTTACAAAGTCTATCCCTGCATGAAGTCCGGCTATACCCGATACATTAGGCGTACCGCTTTCAAATCTGTCCGGCAGTACATCCGGCTGCTCGTATGACATCGAACTGCTGCCGGTGCCGCCTTCAATAAGGCTTTCGGGTATCGTGTCACATCCTATTATCAGTATTCCCGTACCCATAGGACCGTAAAGTCCCTTATGCCCTGCCGTACACAAGAAATCAATGCCGCTTTTCCGCATGTCTATCGGTATAACGCCCGCACTCTGCGCCGCATCAACAAGTATCATTATACCGTATTCATGCGCAAGCGCAGAAAGTCTTTCAACAGGCAGTCTTATGCCCCATACATTTGATGCCTGAGTGCATATTATCATTCTTGTCCGCTGATTTATCGCCGCGCGGAACGAGGCTATGGTTTTTTCGTCGTCACAAGGATATATCTTTACAGCCGTACTGCTTATACCCGCATTTTTAAGACGTTCAAGCGGCCGCATTATACAATTATGCTCCAGCTCGGATACAACGACATGATCTCCGCTTTTCAGTATGCCCTTTATCACTGTATTTACAGCAGAGGTACAGTTAAGAGTAAATATTACACGCTCTGCACCTTCCGCATTAAAAAACTCAGATACAGCCTTTCTTGCAGAATATATCTCTTCTGACGCTCCTATCGAAAGGCTGTGACCTCCCCTGCCCGGATTTGCATAAGCCCTCAAGGCTCCCGAACATGCAGCGCTCACTGTCTGCGGCTTTGGGAACGAGGTCGCAGAATTATCAAGATATATCATCATTCCTTCCCCCTTTTTGCACGTCCCATGACCTTTATTCCGTTTTCCTTCAGGATATTTTCCGCTTCATCCGTATCCTGCGGTACATAAAGACTGTAGCCGCAGCCCTTGCTCTGACTGTTTTTGGGTGTGCGCTCTACCTCGGCTCTTATGCCGTAGCTTTTAAGAAGCTCCTTTCCCTTCATAGCATAGGTGACGGACGAAACCATTATAAGCTTTCCCATATTGATCACCTCTCTGTCCGTTATTATTTTATGTAAGACAAAGCTTTCTCGTGAACTCTCTTTTACATAATAAAAGTTTTAAAAAACAGTTGAATAAATTTCTTTATATGTTAAAATAGATAGTATAAATGATCGAAAACCGGAAAACCGAAATATTTATAAAAACACTTTGATACATCAACTTTAATATCAGGGGAGGAATAATCTTGTGGGACGCTGTTGTTAATGCATATAACTGGTTCATGGCACTTATGCTTACCTTCAAGGCCACGGACGTTCTCGATATAATGGTCGTTTCATTCATAATATATAACCTTATTAAAATAATGCGTGAAACAAGAGCAGAACAGCTGGTAAAGGGAATACTTGTTTTGCTCGTAGCTTTCTTTTTGTCGGGAATATTCAATCTTAAAATGCTCAATTCTCTGTTTACATCCTTCTTCCAGTTCTCTGTACTTGCAGTACTCATAGTTTTCCAGCCTGAGCTGAGAAGCGCGCTGGAGCATATAGGACGAAGCAAGATAGCAAAATACTGGAACAATCTGTCAGGCGGCAGGGATAATGACGAGGAAAAGATAAAGCAGGCAAAGCTTTGCATAAAATGTGTAGTTGAAGCTGCAAACAGCTTCCAGAAATCAAAAACAGGCGCACTCATGGTATTTGAGCGTCAGACAAAATTGGGAGATATAATCGACACGGGAACAATAATAAATGCCGAACCGTCAGTTCCAATGATAGGAAACATATTCTTCAACAAAGCGCCTTTGCATGACGGCGCTATGGTTATACGCGACGGTATGCTCTATGCGGCGGGCTGTATTCTTCCGCTTACAAAAAACAACAGCAGCGTCAGCATAGACCTCGGTACACGTCACAGAGCAGCTCTCGGAATAAGTGAAAACAGCGATGCGGTTATAGTTGTGGTATCCGAAGAAACAGGTACTATCTCTATCGCACTCAACGGTATCATAACCCGTGACTATACCCGTGAAACACTCAGCTCGGCACTTGAAGAACTGCTTATCCCGCATGTTCCCGAAAAAAGCGAACACAACTCTGTAAGAACGGGTCAGAGAAAGGTAAGAAAAAATGAAAAAGATAACAAGTAAATTAAGCTTCAAGCTTTTCTATAATGATAAATTCGTAATGCTGTTCTCGATACTCGTTGCTTTCATATCATGGCTCTATATATCGTCAACAGTACAGGAATCAACTGTTTTTACCGTAACCGATATACCCGTAAGTCTGCCGGAGCTTTCAAGCGAGCTGAGATATTATAATACTGAAAATCTGAAATCCGAAGTCAAGATATCGGGAAACGCCCTTGTTGTAACAAGCGTTACGGCAGAGGATATCTACATAACAGCATCAGACACAAGCCACATAACAAAGCCCGGAAAATATACAATGGATCTTGTGCCGAAAAAAAGCGGCCTGAAAACGGACTATTCATTTGTATCCTCCGTTACGCCTTCAAGCATTGAAGTATATGTTGACGGATATAAGGAAAGAAATATGCCAATAATAGGAAAGATAGACGTTCAGGCAAGCAGCGACTCGCTTTATATCGCCCAGCCCGTCCTTGCCCAGCAGTCTATAAAGATAACAGGCGCATCATCTGTAATAGACAGCATCTCATATGTAAACGCAGAGTATAAATTCTCACAGCCGATATCCGAAACAACGATAGTAAAAGCACAGATAAAATTTTACGACTCAAACGGAAATGAGATAAAAAGCAGCTATATAAAATCCGATATAACAGAAGTAAGCACAAATGTTTCGGTACTGACTGTAAAAGAACTGAGAATTGCTCCCAACATAATAAATGTACCCGATTATCTGAC
The DNA here is from genome assembly GCA_900321195.1 of uncultured Eubacteriales bacterium. GTDB lineage: Bacteria > Bacillota > Clostridia > Oscillospirales > Acutalibacteraceae > UBA1213. The sequence goes on along the minus strand of ONVG01000067.1, from coordinate 2,394 downwards.
ACTTGATGAAAATATCATAAACGTAGAGCCGTCAACTATAAAAATAGCCGTACCCACAAGCGCAAGCATAAATGAGCTTGTCACAGAGCCTATCGATTTCAATCAGGTAGACCTTGAAAACAATAAATTCAATGTCAAGATAGATATACCCACAGGCTACAAGAATATAGACGGTACCGAAACCGCTGTTGTAAGCTTTGACACTTCGGGAATGACATCAAAAACTATAACTATGACAAACATCCAGATGACAAACAAGGGAATGAACCAGACTCCTTCGGTAATAACCAAGACTCTGAACATCAATGTTATAGGTCCAAAAGAAAAGCTCAGCAAGCTAACGGCAGCCAACATAACGGCAATAGTCGATCTTTCGGAAAAATCCACACTTACAAGCGGTATAGTAGAAATGCCCGTATCGATAATCCTCAACCAAAATTATTCCGATTGCTGGGTAAAAGGCTCATATACCGTAAACATAACCTTCTCGCCCAAGACTGAGACGTCTTTGCCTCAGTCATCGGCGGCAAGTTCGGCATGAATCATATAATTAAGGAGTAAATCATAAAATGACTACTGTATATTTTGTAGTGCCTTGCTACAATGAGGAAGAAGTTCTTCCAGAAACGGTAAAAAGACTCAGCAGCAAGCTTGAAACACTGATAAAAAATAATATCGCAGACGAAAAAAGCCGTATGCTTTTCGTCGATGACGGCAGCAAGGACAAAACATGGGAGCTTATCGAACAGTTCAGCAGTGAAAACAAATATGTCGGCGGAGTAAAGCTCTCAAGAAACAGAGGTCACCAGAACGCTCTTCTCAGCGGTCTTATGACAGCCAAAGGAAAATGTGACTGCGTTATCTCACTCGACGCCGACCTTCAGGATGATATCGGGGTAATAGATGAATTCATCAAAAAGTATAACGAGGGCTGTGAGATAGTGTACGGAGTAAGGAGCAGCAGAAAAAAGGATACCTTTTTCAAGCGCTCTACCGCTCAGGGATATTATAAATTCATGAGCATGCTCGGAGTGGATATAGTATATAACCATGCCGACTACAGACTTCTCGGCAGCAGGGCTCTTGATGCGCTTTCGGAATACAAGGAAGTAAATCTCTTCCTCAGAGGAATAGTTCCGCTTATCGGCTACAGATGCGACTATGTTTATTATGAGAGAAGTGAGCGCTTTGCAGGCGAATCGAAGTATCCGCTGAAAAAAATGCTCAGATTCGCAATAGACGGCATAACCTCATTCAGCGTAAAGCCCTTGAAGCTTATCTCGAATATAGGGATAATAATTTGTATTCTAAGTATAATAGGCTTTATATATGCGCTCGTTTCCGTACTGATGGGCGTTGCTGCGGCAGGATGGGCTTCACTTATGTGCTCGATATGGTTCCTCGGCGGACTTCAGATGTTCAGCATAGGTATCGTAGGTACTTATGTCGGCAAAATATACAGCGAAGTAAAAGCGCGTCCGCGATACAGGATAGAAAAAGAAATAATAAACGGATATCCCCAGAACGATAACCCGGAAAGTATAAATAATATAAATAAAGATGTCTGAACTATACACATCAAAAATCACATCAAATATCAGGAGATGATACAATGAGTTTCGGAGAAAAGATACTGAACTATCAGGACGATATTATGAACGACCTGAACGAGCTTATAAAAATACGTTCTGTTTCCTCAACAGATAAGGCTGCCGCTTCACAGGCGCTTGAATTCATACTCAGGCGAGCCGAAGAAATGGGATTTAAGACAAAAAACATTGACGGTATAGCAGGACATGCAGAATACGGCGAGGGAGAAAAAATTGCCGCAGTGCTTGCACATGTTGATGTAGTAGCAGCAGGCGACGGCTGGAGCACAGAGCCATATCAGCTCACCGAAAAAGACGGCAGACTTTACGGACGAGGCGTAGTTGATGACAAGGGACCTGCTGTTGCAGCGCTTTATTGTCTGAAAGCGCTCAAGGACAGCGGCATAGTTCCGAATAAGCGCATAAGAGTGATATTCGGCGCAGCGGAAGAAATAGGCATGCACGATATGGAGAAATACTTCTCCGTTGAAGAAAAGCCTGATATGGCATTCACTCCCGATTCGGAATACGGTATATGCTGCTGTGAAAAGGGCATCCTTCATATTGAAGTTTCAGCTCCAACACATGACGGCACTATCCTTACATCACTCAAAGCAGGAACTGCCATAAATGCAGTACCCTCAAAGGCGTATGCGCTCATAGACTGCACAGAAAACGAGGATCATCATCTAAGACGCTTTGCGGACGCAAGAAAAGGCGAATATGATTTCATATATACAATGGACGGACTGGGCATATCTGCAACAGGAAAAGCCGCGCATGCTTCCGTACCTGATGAAGGACT
>ONVG01000105.1 GCA_900321195.1 uncultured Eubacteriales bacterium | reverse complement strand
GGAGGCGTGCGGCTATATGGCCCGAATCGCCTTCGTTCTGGATCGTATTTTCAGGAAATTCGGCCTTTCCGGTAAATCCTTCATCCCCATGCTGGTCGGCACGGGCTGCGGCATTCCCGGCGTTATGGCTTCCAGAACGATCGAGAACGAGCGTGACCGCCGCATGACGATCATGACTACGACCTTTATCCCCTGCGGTGCCAAGGTTCCCTTTATCGCCATGATCGCGGGCGCGATCTTCAACGGCTCCGCATGGGTCGCAACCTCCGCATACTTCATCGGTATGGCTGCCATCATCATCTCCGGCGTCATGCTCAAAAAGACAGCTATGTTTGCAGGTGATCCCGCTCCCTTCGTCATGGAACTTCCCGCCTATCATATGCCCACACTGATCAATGTGCTCCGCTCCATGTGGGAGCGCGGCTGGTCCTTCATCAAGAAAGCGGGAACCATCATCCTGCTCTCCACGATCGTGATCTGGTTTTTGAGCTTCTTTGGTTTCGTCGACGGCGAATTCAGGATGCTGGAAGAAGACCAGCTCAACATGTCTATCCTGGCGGGAATCGGCAATGTTGTATCCTGGATCTTTATTCCTCTGGGCTGGGGCAACTGGCAGGCGACCGTCGCCTCTGTGACAGGTCTTGTGGCAAAGGAAAACATTGTCGGCACCATGGGCATTCTGTACCGCGGAGGAGAAGGAACGGTTTATCAGACACTGGCCGCAGCGTTCACACCTGTGACCGCATATTCCTTCCTGGTATTCAACCTGCTCTGCGCCCCCTGCTTTGCGGCAATCGGCGCGATCAGGCGTGAGATGAACAATATGAAGTGGACATGGTTCGCAATCGGATATCAGTGCGCATTTGCCTATGTGATCGCGCTGATCCAGCCCTCCGGCCTGGCCGGGATCCATCTGCCCGTGCTGCTTACCACCCTTGTCAAGGTCAACTGACCCCGGTCCCGTGATCTTTCGGGTCTGTGGGACGGCGGCAGCTGACTGACCGGAGGAGTTGATGGTTTATGATGACATGGCTGAGTATGAATCTGGGAAATATCGTGGTTCTGCTGATCCTTTCCGCAGTCGTTTTTGCCGCTGCCAGAACGATTGTATCAGACAGAAAGCAGGGTAAATCCAGCTGCGGAAGCCGCTGCGGCAGCTGTCCTATGAGCGGATCATGCCATAACAAAAAAGGACAGAGGCAAAAACAACAGTAAAAAGAGGATTCGAGGTGTACAAGATCATTCTCAAAATAGACGGGATGTCCTGTGGAATGTGTGAGGCACATATCAATGACACGATCAGAAACCGCTTTTCCGTCAAAAAAATTAAATCCTCCTATAAAAAAGGAACCACTGAGATTCTGTCAGAGGAAAAACTCTCAGAGGAGGAACTCCGCAGAGAAATTGACCCGACCGGGTATAAACTGGCGGGTTATAGTGCGGAGGCGGCAGAAAAGAGACATCTTTTCTGGTAATATAAAATAAAACAGCTCCCCGATGATATATGCTCTCTTTCCTGGATAAGCAGGAAGGAGACCGACCCATCATCGGGGAGCTGTTCTATTTAGTTAACAGTCCTTCAAAGTGCATCCTGTCAACGGCATATTAGCATGGATCCGGTCAACAGTCTTTCAGAAGCTCTTCAAGAGACTCTATTTCCCGGCAGCTTTCCGGCAGGGAGAAGCCGCGCGGAGGGGATTGCCAGCTGTGGATATAGCGGCTTTTCATTCCGACAGAGTCCGCTCCGCGGATATCCGCAAAGGGATCGTTGCCGACCATCAGCACCTCTGAAGCGGGAAGGCCTGCTTTTTCGAGAGCCGCACGGAAAAAAGCAGGGGCAGGCTTTTTCACGCCGAAGTCAGACGAGAGGAAGATCCCGTCAAAAATTCCGTCGAGAAGGTTGAGACGCCGAAGTTCCGGTACTGTAAAGCAGCTTTGGGCGTTGGACAGCAGATACAGGCGGGCTCCGCGCTGACGCAGTCCCTTCAGAGTCTTTTCTGCTCCTTCCATCAGCCGCGGTGGGCTGCAGAAGGACAATGCACGGAATAACAGCGCAGTATCCTCCACCTGAGTCGCGGAGATTGTAATGCTCTTTTCCTCAAACAGGAGCCTGAAGACATTGCGCAGCTCGATTTCCACGTCTCTCTCGCCCAACATTGGACAGGCTTCAGCAAGAGCCTCGGTCTCCTGCGCGCAGAGGGCTAAATAACGCTCCCGGATTTCCTCTGGAGTATAGGGGGCTCCGCAGAGGGAGTAAAACTCCGCCAGATTCCGCCACAGCGAGGGCTTCTGTTCGTCGGTGCGGATATCGACCAGCGTACCGTAGAGATCGAAAAAGAAATTTTTATACATGTACATAAATGTTTCTCCAATAGCTTATGCGGATACCGCCTTATGCAGACGCCGCCTTATTCAGATGCCGCCTTATGCAGATGTCGCTTTATGCAGATGCTGTCTTACACAGGTGACACCTTAAAAGAGCAGAGCTCTGAACAGATCGGGTTACCGCCCCTGAAGGCGGCTTTCATCAGGGAGATGCCTTTCACCATCATTGATAGTGATATTAAAATAATAATACAAATAATGAATATGTTGTAGCTGCAGAAAGGTCGCCCGGGGAGCGACACCTGATTACACACGAAATGATAAAATATAATTGCGAAGAAGCGAAGCCGCTGCCGCGGTACAGAATGTTCTTTTATTATGGTAAACTTGTAACAGGGGGGCTGCTTTAAGCCTTGCCAATGATTCTCTGTTACCCTGTTTCAGGAGGAGGCTGCAGATGGGATTTTTTGATTTTTTTAAGCGAAAAGGAAGCGCAGAGGATAATCATCAGAAGAAAGAAGAGGAGAAAACGACGGCAATATCCAAACCGTTCACGGAGATGAGCTTTGCGGAACTGGAGGATATCGTTGACGGGATCGACGACCAGCAGGTCCTGTTTGAGATCGTGACCCGCCCGCAGATCATCGGCACGGCGGAGGAGAAGGTCCTCAAAAAGGCTATGCGCCGCCTGACTGATCCGGAACTGCTCGACAGGATTTCCGTGATGGAGAACAGGCCCTATGCTGCCCGGCTGGCAGTTCAGAGCGGCAGGCTCTCCCAGGAGTCCACGGCGCGCATCGCAAAATTTGGATTTGATCCGGTCATCAAGCTTGACGCGGCCAGACAGCTGTACAATACGGACCTGATCGTGGATGCGCTGGTCACACAACCCGCCCTTCATGACGATACCGTCGAGTACAGCAGGATCGTGAATACACTCGTCGGGAAACTGGACCATCCTGCCGACCTGCAGAAGGTCATAGACAGCGCGGAGAGCCGCTGGGTGGCTTCCTATGCCGCAAAAAAACTGGCAACAATTCCGATTCCGGACAAGGACGAGCCCGCCGCCAGAGACGGAGACGGAAATCTCATCCATATGCACTATGCAGATGCGGAGCTGGCGAAAGTGACGGACGCATACATCACCCAGTACGGCCTGAACGGACTCAGCAAGCAGGAGGCAGAACTCGCCAGGCCCTTCTTTGCCCATCTGTTCTCCTACTACCACAATAATGCGGTCACCTATAATCATTCCGAGCACTGTGACAGAAATGATTGCAGCCTGATCTCCAATCAGCCGGTATTCCAGACCGCTTCCAGGACTCTCTGCAAGGATTGCGCCCTGCAGTATATTATCGGGAACGCCCGGGACTGGTATTATTACCTGGGCAACTACTCTGCGCATGCGGGCTATATCCCGCCTTCCCTCGAGAGAGAAGCGGCGCAGGCAAAGGAACAGATCGCGGCCCTCCGGGACAGCGTGACAGACAACATGTCCGATCAGGAGCTTCTCAAGTTTATTCAGGACGACAGCCGGGACCGGGACGCAAGAGCCAAAGCCGTCGGGAAGATCAAAGACCCCTCTGTCCTGGACCAGGCAGCACAGACAGTGGATGACTATCCGGTCGTGTTAAAAATCCTGGATCATGATATATCGCAGGAAAGCCTGCTGAAAATCCTCGACTCTGTCAGGAGGGCAAACAGTAAACCGGCAGGTGAGATCAGAAAAAAAGCGACGCTGAAACTCAGTGAGGAGAACCTGGAGGCTGTGCTGGAAGGCGAAGTCCCCGGCGCCATCTACTATGCCATCATGAAAATAGAGGACAAATATTTCCTGGAGAGATATATCGAGACGACGGAGAGAGACGACAACAGGGAAACCGCAAAGAAGAGGCTGGAAGAACTGAACAAGTAACGGAAGAATCAGAAATCATCAGGAATTATCGGGAATTATCGGAACCGGGTATCACTGTTTGATACAGTGGTACCCGGTCCTTTTTATGACACGGTCATTGTAATGTATTTTCCGCCTTGCGGCGGACACGGACCGGTCGGGGGGTAGAGGGCTGCCGTAATGTATTTTTCGCCTGCCGATATCAGAACAAAATAATACTGCAGTCTTTTGTACTCAGGCTTTACAGCCGTTCTCCATATATAATTATGTTCAAGCTCGATTCTTTCTCTCATTTCCGTCATAACACCGCTCCATTCGGGCTGACGCCTGAGCTGGTGTATAAAAGGGTCCTCATGTACCATATAAGCTTCATCTACATCTTTAGCTGTTTTAAGAGTAACTATCACAGTATCTTTATCATAAGCATAGCATTCACAATATGAGCTTCTGTGGCTTACGGCAGACATATCCATATTTTTTCAACTCCTGCTCTTTTCGTATCATCTTTATATCTTTATTATAAATTTAAATTTCTTTTAAATCAAGTGTTAATATAGTACAAACATTTCAGTGTATATTTATGCTTGTTTATTATCTGACGTTATTTTAGTAACATATATATCAGAATTAAATAATAAAGAATAAAAAAATGTGAAAAGCGGATCAAAAGTTCAAAGCACAACGGCAAGTATGAGCATTTCTCTTATTTTGCTGTATATCTTGTCGATATCTTCTACAGGGAGAGGATTTTCTCCAAGACCTACTTCTATAGTAAATGCAGGCCGCCTGAATTTTTCCGTGAACCAGTCCTTGAAACCTCCGCCGCATGCAAGTCCCTCAGGCTCTGACACTCTGTAGCCGCTCGAATGCGACATTATCTTTGCCATCTTGAGTGCCTCGCTGTCATGATAGCTTCCGAAATCCCAGTATATCTCTTCTCCCTGACTGTGAAAAGCAAGCGCATGAGTTATATTCCCTGTGCGGCAGTATGACGCTATAGCGCGGCTCTCAGGCTCGCTTTCGGGAAACTCTCCGCCGTATCGTGTCGGAGCAGGAAAATATATCCCATTTTCAAGCTCCATTTTTTTAAGCCTGTCCCAACCGGCCGAAAAGTTATGATTTATGTCAACGCCTGCCGCATTTGCCTGCCAGTGAGATGTATCGCCGTCACAGGCTCTCATAACTATGTCACGGTATTCTCCTGCGCTCTGCAAGCCGTTTATCTGTATCTCAACACCGTCGGGATTTACGCATGGCAAAACGGCAAGCCCTCTTTGATTAAGAAAAGCCCCTACCTTTATGCCGCACATGCTTTTTCCCGTCATAACGGAAAAGCAAAGCTCATCAACGAACCTGAGCATTATCAGAGTAGTTATCCATTCCATACCGTGATATGCCGCAGAAAACAGTACTTGCTTTTTTCTGTTCCCTATACAAAGAAGGTCTATAGGTCTTGAACACCTGCTCTCTCCTATCGTATCTCTTGTAAGAAATCCGTAATCAAGCAAAAGTCCGCCTATCATAGCCTCTCTTGTTTTCCTGTCCGCGCTGACCGCCTTTATACTGCTTCCAACCATGACAACATCTCCCTTTTGATTTTCTCACAATTCATTATGACAGCACAAATCATTTCAATAATGCAAATTATGTGACTAAAGTTGATCATCTGTGTTCAGAACGGCACACTTTTAATTTTCTTTTAAAGAAAGTTGATTTCCGTGATTCGGCTGTCTTTGGAGTTGACTTTATTCTGTTTTTACATTATTATATTATAAATAAGGGAGGTGCTGACTTAAATGTCTGCTGATACATCAGGACAACAAAATTTTCCGTATCTCGTTTCTCCGCAGCCCGATACCGCTGTTATACTTGCGGCGTCTGCGGCGGCTGTTATTTTCCTTGTAATGTGTTTTCTTTGCTCCAGCCTTGCATTTACGCTCTCAGCTTCAAAATCTTCAAATCTTAAAGAGCTTCTCGGCGACAGCAACGATAAAAAAGTACTCCGCGCTGTCGGCATGAAGGAAAAAATGAAAAGGTACTATAACTGTGCATACACGGGACTTTTCTTAAATGCGGCTTTTTCTCTGCTTTCCTCTGCCCTTGCGTTTTTTCCTCTGCTTTACAATGCATTGTCGGCTCACATAAATGACATAGCGTCCTCTATAATTTCACTCACAATAATAATCATTCTCTTTACATTCGTTTTCACGGGCACAGTCTTTCTCATACCTAAAAGGATATCCGAAACAGCCCCCGAAATGCGCCTTGTAAAACACTCTCTGATGTTCAAGTGCTTGTCACTGTTCTATATGCCTGCTCTTATTCTGAGCAGCGGTCTTTATATCATAATAATGAAAATGCTCGGAAAGAGCTTCCGCAGTACAGAGGATGACGTCACCGAAGAAAAGATACTCATGATGGTAGACGAGGGCGAAGAAAGCGGAATGATAGAAGAGAACACAAAGGACATGATAGAAAATGTCTTTGATTTTGACGATACCACCGTCGGAGAAATAATGACTCACCGAAAGGATATCGTTGCGGTACGTGATGACGAAACTCTTGCAGGTATAACAAAAGCCGCCATTGAGAGCGGACGTTCAAGAATACCCGTTTACAGCGGCGACATAGATAATATAATAGGCATGATACACGCAAAAGACCTGCTGAGATACATAGGCAATGAAGGCGCAGAAAAGGCTTCCTTAAAAGACCTTATCCGCACAGTAGCATATGTTCCCGAATCGAAGCGGTGCAGCGACATGTTCAAATACATGACAGCACACAAGCTGCAAATAGCTGTCGTAGTCGATGAATTCGGCGGTACGGGCGGCATAATAACTATGGAAGACCTTATCGAATCGATACTCGGAAGTATTCAGGACGAATACGACAACGAGGACGAGGAAATAAAAAAAGTCAACGAATACAGCTTCAGTGTAGATGGCTCGACATCGCTTGACGAAATAGAAGACCTGACGGGAATAAGCTTTCAGGACGACGACAACGACACAATAGCAGGACTTATGCTTGACAGAATGGGACACATCCCCAAAAACGGCGAACATCCCTCTGTTATGATAAACGGAACACGCTTTACCGTCACAGAAGTAAGCGACCGCAGGATATCCAAAGTACTCATAGTGATGAGTTCAAAGAAAGAAGCAAATAAAGAATCAAACAAATGAGCAAAAAGAGATGATAAAATGCACAAGAAAATACTCATGCTGCTTACGGGCGGCACTATAGGCAGCAGCAGCAAAAACGGCGTTATTTCTACAGATACTGACGGCTGTACGGCTGTTGAAAAATATTTCGGGCATTACGGCAGAGATACGGATTTCACTGTTGTAAGGCTAATGAATATACTCAGCGAAAATCTCAATAAGGCCCACTGGGAAATAATAGTGAACTATCTTATAAGCGCAAGTCTTGATGATTTTGACAGCGTAATACTTACTCACGGCAGCGACACTCTCTCATATTCCTCCGCCATGCTCGCTATGTGTCTTGGCGGAAGGCTGAACAGACCTCTTTTTATAACAGCGGCAAATTACGTTCCCTATGACCCGAAAAGCAACGCCGTACAAAATATAAGAGCGGCTGTCGTTCTCACCGATATCATAAAAAAAGGCATATTCACAGTCTATAAAAATCCGCAGGACAGTGCATGCTCCATATTCATACCCACAAGGCTCAGGGAAGCCGACCGCTTTGCAGACAGATTTTCAAGCGCTGACGGCTCACCTTTAGGCTATGTTGAAAATGATATCTTCAAACCATATAACAGCTCTGTAAGCCTTGATGATATTCAGAATTTCACCGATACGGCGGATATAAGATTTCCCCTCAGTCTTAAAAAAGACGTGCTTATGATACATCCTTACCCGTCAATGAGATATGACACTATAGAAACAGGCGATAATATCGGCGCTGTTCTGCACATAACCTATCATTCATCAACAGCATGCTCCGAAAAAAGCAACAGCGCGCTGAGCCTGCTTGAAAGGTGCAAAGAAAAGGGTATAAAGCTGTTCCTTGCATCATTCGGGGAATATAATGCCCTTTATGAAAGCTCTCATATACTCGTACAAAACGGCGCTGTTCCTCTTGCACACATGTCGGACGAATCAGCCTATGCAAAGCTTCTTTTATACTGCAATTCCGCTGTTTCTCCCGAAGCGTTTATAAACAAACAAATATATTTTGAAAATTGGATCCAAAGCTGAAATTTTATTTATCACTGAATACGAGTGACCAAAAAAGCACTGACGCAGGCATTAAAGCTGTGCGGCAGTGCTTCTTTATTATTTATTATTTAATTCAGTTTCTGCTGTAGCTGAGGATAAGTCCTTCGAGATATTGTATGTATTCTGTTCTTACGGTGTTGGGGACCATAAGCTCGATATCGCCGCTGAAACCGCTGAGCCATGAATAAAACTGATTGCTTTTCTGTACATTTACGGAGCAGCGGAAATAATCGTCGGAGTCATCATGATATATGCTTATTTTCTTTCCGAAGCGGTCTGCTATAACGCCCGCAAGCTCCTTCCTGACACGAAGAACAACATTTATCGTTTCACCGCCGTACATTGAAAAGGCAGTATTTGCATACTCGGAAATATTTATATCCTCAAAAAATTTTGCGCCCTCTCTTTTTATCTTTTCAAGCGCTTCAACATCCTTCATCTTATCGACACGGAATGTTTTCGGAGAACCCGACTCCGAATCATAGCAGAGAAGATAATAATATTCGTTTTTCCATATAAGTGCATAGGGACTCTGTATATAAAGCTTTTCTTTATCGTCATCATCAGTTTTTGTAACAGCGATTATCTTTTCATCGGGTGAGTTGAAATCTATCTCCATTTTCTGATATTTGAAAGATATCTGCTCATTATTCATTATGGCTGTATAGATACTGTCGATATTATATATTACAGAGTTGTTGTCACTCTTTATAGCTCTTTCAAGGTAAAGCTTTCTTTGTTCAAGCTGCTTTCCGTCCGTATCGGTGAGTTTTTCAAGCTTATGTATGATAGAGTTTGTCTTTTTTGCGGAAATAAATCTTGATGAACTGAGAGCGTCAACTATCATTTTAAGTTCGGGAAGCTCAAAGCTTGAATCCGCTTCATCGCTGTTATAATGCTCCACAAGATAGTATCCCCTGCGTGTTTTCTTTATATCATATCCAAATTTTATAAGGCTTTCTATATAGCTGTAGATAGATTTTCTGTCGGCATTCATATGATATTTTTCATTAAGAGTGCTTATAAGCTCGGTTGCGCTGAGATATTTTTCTTTCCCTTCATTACTGTTCCTGCTGTTCTTTTTAAGTTCATCCAATATGTACAATATTTTAAGTCTGTTGTCACCCTTAGACATAATTGCACCTCCGAAAAACAATACATTTTCTTAATAAAATTATTATAGCACTATAATCGATTTCTATCAATATTTTTTATGCAATTTTACAAAGAAAATTTGACTGAATAAGATGTTAAATTTTTGTCAATTTTTTCATTATTCATAATTAATTGTGACATTTTGGTACTTCTTACAAAAATACGGTAAAAGATGTAGAAAAAATACACATACAGAATTATATTTTTTAAAAAGAAATTCTCCAATCATTATAAAATGAGAATAGAATAAAAATCACAAAATTGTTGAGCGCCAAAAAATTCCCGTCAGCAAAAACTGACGGGAACATAATTACGCATTTTATTGTTATCTGTGGCTGCCGCTGAAACCGCCGCCGCCGTGACCTCCGCCGAAGCTTCCTCCGCCGTGACCTCCGCTGTTTGACTGTAGTCTTACCTTTGAAACGGTAGTACCGAGGAATATATCCTGTTGATCACGCATGTAGACATTTTTTGTAGAAGTATAGGCTGAGGCGCTTGTTGAGGATTTGAATTTGTAGCGCCTTTTAACTGCATAGCTTGTTATAGCGACGACTATAAGGGCTACTGCTACACCTGCCGCAAGTCCGAAATACCAATATTTGTAAGGCCGGAATGTTGACTGCACTATTTTGCCGTCCTTCTCTATAGTGAAACTGCCCTGTGAGCGCATATCGATACCGCTGTCAGTCACTACTTTGAAGCTTACATCATTTTCATAAAAGCTGCCGCGTTCGGGACCCTGATTCTTGTAGTATATGAGCTGATTGCAATATTCCTTCAATCCGTTGATTATACTGCTTGTAACTATTTTACTGCCGCCCTTTGGAAAATACGTCTGCATTTTTTTAAGTATAGCCTTGCTTCTGTCGCCAAAGCCTGAATCTGTATAGTACAGATAAGCATCGTGGTATGAAGCCATAACGTCATAGGCGTTTGTTTTTCCGTCAAGGTCGATGAAAAGGAATACTGTACCTGTGCCGTCCTTATCAAAAATCTTTCTTGCGCCGTCTATAGCTATTGCCTCTACTGTCGCGTCAGACCTTGATACTCCCGAAGCAAAAAGACCCACATTAAAGCCTATCTTATCGGCTGTATCTTCAAGCATTTCTTTTATCTGCGCTTTTTCATCATCGCTGAAACGTCCCGACTCGTCATAGAAATATACGTTATCGCTGAGATAATAGTCCTCGACTAAATAGAAGGAAGAAAGATATGCGCCTGCTGTCATAAAAAAGCATGACACGCATATCATCAATGCTGCGGCAAAAGCAGAGGCTCTGATCATAAGTTTTTTTACCATGATATGAAATAACCTCCCAAAAGTATCAACAGTGTAACGATAATACCGATAACTGCAAGGAATGCCGAAAGCTTTGCCTTTGATATCGGAAGCTCGCCCGACACCTTTCCCGTCTGACCGTTTACGGCATATTCCCAAAGTTTTCCCTTATAGTCAAATGTCATGAACCATACGGGCAAAAGCATATAGTTCCAGCTCAGAGTGTCAGTCCTGTCATACTGTCTTTTTCCTGTAAGTGTCTGATAGTGAGCAGTACTTTCAAGTATGCTTGAATTGTTTGCGTATATTCTTTGCTGTATTCTCGGAAGTACCTGTTCCTTATCGACATCATATTTATCGGCATAAAAGCCGCTGAGGAAAGCCATATTGAACGGGCGCGCTTTTGAGTAGTCAAACGGCTCGATAGCCTCCATGAGAAGGTCTTCTATTTTCTGACCACCG
>ONVG01000103.1 GCA_900321195.1 uncultured Eubacteriales bacterium | reverse complement strand
TCATCCGAAAGCTCTCCGCCCTCTTTTTCGATAAAAAGTGTCGGCTCTACTATAAGCCCGTTCGGATTGCCGCCCCGTCTGCCCTCGATAAGAAAAAGCTTTGGAGCTTTTGACATGCGCTGCTGTACAAATCTAAGTCTTTTAGGCTCTATCCTGAAATTCCTCATGGAGCATATCATATCGCTGAGCCTCTCCGGACGCTGACACATACACAGTCTGCCCGAAAAATTAAGAAGTCTTGACGCAGCATATACTATATCATCCATTGTGCATAATGTTTCGTGACGGGCTATCTTATGCGGTTCTTCGGGATTTACTATCCCCGTTCCCGCAGCCTTGTACGGCGGATTGCACACAACAATATCATAGCTTGAAAATTCGACCTTTCCTTTAAGGTCGCATATATCGGACTGCAAAACCGTTATCTTATCCTCAAGCCCGTTCATCTTCACACTTCTTTCAAGCATGGAACACGCTTCGGGCTGTATATCAACAGCCGTAACATGAGCAGGGACATTGTTCCTGCTCCATATAAGAGGTATTGCGCCGCAGCCTGTTCCAAGCTCACACGCCTTATCGTTTTTTCTCGGCTTTGAAAAATAAGCAAGCAGCACCGTATCGGTACCGAATGAGTGTTCGGACGAAACTATCACACTTCTTCCGCTGCCGAGCGGTTCTGTCTTTTCTCCCTCTTTGAGCATTATTTTTCTCCTTCGCACTATTTTATACTGACAGGCGGATATACGTTAAAAGCACTTTTCCCGAAACCGCCGTATCTTTATCAATATCAATTATAGCACAGAAATATTTAATTATCAATGACATGAAGCTGTGATAATATTTTTCAGAACAAAGCACATAAAAAAGCCGTCCTGCCGCGCAGCAAGACAGCTTTTGTGAAAAGCGATTATACAAGGGGTAATAATTCTTTTCACATTCATTATTATACACAATATTCACACTTATATCAAGTATTTTCACTAATAAATTGAACAAAAAATGGTTTTTATCCCTTTTTAACAATTTTTTAACATTTATTATGTTTATTTTTACAACAAAACATTAATATATATAAATATTATAAATATGTTTACAGTTCACATTTTATTGCTATCATTCCTCCGATATCATAAAGCTTTCGCTTTGAAAGTGAAATTATATCTACACCGTAATTTTTTGCAAACGAGCGTATCTCACCATAGTCAGGATGCTTGCTTATATCTCCGAAAAATGCAAGTATATTGTCTGAGAGCAAAGCGCAGCTTCCGCCTATAAATCCGTATTTATAGCCTTTAAGCTCAATGTGCCCACACTCTATATGAAGTACGTCTATATTATTTTTTCTGCATACCTCAAAGATAGAATTATCCGCAGTTATAACAGCGTTTTCATTTACGAGCGCTGCCGAACATTTTGTATATCCCTGATTTGTGTGAAGTATCTTCTTTCCGTCAGCCGAAAGCTTTTTCAGAAGCTCCTTGTCGATAAGCCTTGTATTGCAGATGACTTTATCCCCGACAAGACATGCATTAAGACAGGGTATTTTGGCAGTAACGGGCATTTCCGTATATGTTAAGGACATTCCCTCTCTTATAAGCTCGTCACGCAGAACGGGAGATATATTCCTTGATGCAAATATCCTTTCATTGCCGACATGAAAAAGGCTCATATCCGCATGTGCAGACTCAGAGCCTTCAACACTGTCAAGCTTTTGAGAATTTACGGTTCTTATCCCAAGCCTTTGCAGTTCATCTGTTATTTCGGGTATGACATAAGATATCACTGCGCATGTCACCCTTGTTTTCGGGATATTCGGCATACTTACAAAACGCTCATACATAATTCTCACCTATGCATATCTTAGTGCGTCAACAGGTCTCAGCCTTGAGGCTTTCAGTGCGGGATAGATACCGAATATCACTCCCACCGCAAGTGAAAACACTGTTACTGTAAGCATTATACCAATATCGGGCTTTAACGTCAATCCCATAACAACAGCGCCTATCCATGAAGCTATAGTTCCGAAAGCGATACCTGCAATACAGCCTATAAGCGTAAGAAGCGCCGCTTCTGCAAGGAACTCCGAAACGATATATATTTTCGGCGCGCCGAGAGCCTTTTTTATTCCTATCTCCCTCGTCCTTTCACTCACCGCCACAAGCATGACATTCATTATCCCGAGTCCTGCGACAAACAAGGATATTACACCTACAGCCGTAAGCACAAGCGTGAAAATATCGATAAGACTGCTTATGCTCTCTTTCTGCTTTGAAAGGTCTGTAACGGTATATGCGCCCTTGTTTCCCGTACTTCTTTCTATAGTCTTTACTATTGCCGCTCCTGCGCTTTCACTGTCTGCGTTATCCTTCAATCTTACGGCTATCTGCGTGTAATTGCTGCTGCCGAGATTTTCCTGCATTGTCGTATAAGGAAGATACACAAAATCAGGTATATAACTGCCCATCATGTTCTGTAAAATGCCGCTGCCTGTCTTTATGACACCCACTATCCTGTATTCCGAGCCTGTCGAACCGCTGTTTATAACCATTGTCCTTCCTGAAGCACGTTCCGTACCGAAAAAGCTCTTTGCAAGCGTACTGTCTATCATGCAAGCCTTTGATGATGAGGATATATCGCCCGAATTAAGAAACCTGCCGTTAAGAAGTCTTAGGTCTACAGTTTCCTTTGCGCCCTTATCTATACCCCACAGAAAAACAGGGGATTTTTTGCCCCTTATATATGCATCCGTCGATTCAAACATAAGCGGCATTGCGTTTTCAACAAACGGGAGCGCCCTTATCTCTTCAAGCTCATTGTGAGTGAGCTGTGCAGACTGCTTTTTTAATGTAACGGAAAGGCCGCCCATTCCAAGACTGTTGACCTCATTTACAAATGCGGAATTTCCGAGACTGCTTATATTATTTATCAATATCACCGATGCTGTGCCGATTATTATTCCAAGAAGAGTCAGTATCGTCCTTCCTCTTTTTCTGAAAAGCGTTCTTACCGAACCTGTTATTATATCAAGCATCACTATTCCCCATCTGCTGTTTTATTACAACACTCTGCCCATCGCTTACATCCTCTTTGCTGTCTATGATGATATCTCCGCTCACAAGTCCGTCCGATACCTCTATTCCGTCCTTGTATTCCCTGCCTGTCTTTATATACCTTTTTACTGCCCTGTTATTCTTCATAATATAAACATGGTCGCCGTTATCATCTGTACGCACCTGCTCATAAGGAAGAACAAGTATATCCTTATCTGTAGATGCTATTATCGAGCATGACGAGCTGTAGCCGGCGCGGAGCTGTTCTGTCGGCTCACTGCTGTCAAGAGTTACTGTCACCTCAACTGTAGTTTCCCTGCCGGTAAGTCCGCTTGTCTGTTCGGCTTCGTCGGCAACAGCAGTAACTTCTCCCCTGAATCTTCTGTCAGGCAATGCGCTGAATGTTACCTCGGCCTTCTGTCCCGTTTCTATAAGTCCGATATACAGCTCGTTTATATCGACAGGTATCTCAAGCGTGCCGGTATCGGTTATTTTCATTATTACAGCATCTTTTTTTATTATATCATCCTCGTTTATGCTGAGGTCTGTTACTGTTCCGTCAGTATCGGCATATACCGTTTCGGGAGTACAGTATTTTTTTGCTTCGGCTATTATACCCGATCTGTCACCGCCTCCTGCCATAGAACCTAAAAATGCGCTTATACTCTCATCAGACAGCATTGATGTGTATGACTCGTCAGCCTTATATATAGTGTACAGTATATCTCCGCTTTTTACGTTATCGCCGTTTTTTACATTTATCTCTCCCGCTATACCGCTGTACTGTGAGCGGATATTCTTTCCCGAAGAATATCTCAGCCTGCCGCTTCCCGTTACGGTATTGTCCATATCGCGCGACTGTATGACAAATGTTTCCGCTTCATATATCCCGCCTGCCGTCAGAAATCCCGACATGACTATCATTCCCACAATTACCGCCGTTATCGAAAATAAGTATATATATTTTTTCATTTCTCACATCTCCCCATTTCTTAGTATCTGCTTTTTAACACAAATTATCAGCTTTTTATTTTTTTGCCTATTTGAATATTTTGTAAATCCATTGATTATTTAATGTGATTATGGTAAAATCTGTTTATCAAGATAAAAGAAAAGGGTTGAGAAAAATGATTGGTGTTATAGACTACGGCGCAGGCAATCTCCAGAGCGTTGTAAAGGCTTTGGATTTTATCGGCTGTAAGAGCTTCATAACAGATAAAAGAGATGAGCTTATCAAGGCTGACGGCGCAATTCTTCCGGGCGTAGGCTCGTTTGCGGACGCTATGGACTGCATGAGAAGGTCAGGCGCTGATATCGCTGTACGTGATTTCATAGACAGCGGTAAACCGTTTCTCGGAATATGTCTCGGATTGCAGCTGCTTTTTGACGAAAGCGAAGAAAGTCCCGGAGTAAAGGGACTCGGACTGCTTCCCGGAAAAGTGGTTCGTTTTTCGCCGGAATACGGACTGAAGATACCGCAAATAGGCTGGAATTCGATAAATTTACCGAAACAGTCAATAAGTATAAGGTAACATGGAAAAACGATGACGGAAAGGTAATAAAAACCGATAACGCCGAATACGGCACAACACCAAAATATGACGGTGCTACCCCGACAAAAGCAAAGACTGCACAATACACTTATACATTCAAAGAATGGGATAAGAAGATAGTACCCATAACGCAGGACGCAGAATATACAGCAACATTTACCGAAACGGTAAATAAGTACAATGTAACATTTGATTATGGGGATAATGAACTACAGACAGTTGATGATGTAACAATTAGTCTGCCAATTTATATTAACAATTAATCAAAAATCACTGAATTATGAAAAAGCTATTGTTGACAGCAACTCTTCTGTGCGCTTTCGTCATTGTGGGCAGCGCCAATGCCCAAGAAGGAAACGTCCGCCACCGGTCGGTGTTGGAGGTGGGTGTGGGTTACACCAACCCCAACGGGCAGACGGGCGGCGCCCTCCATGTGCAATATGGGTATGGCCTCTGTAAGGGGGTGGACCTTGTAGCGGCGGTGGAGATGGCGAACGGCTATGCCCCGTCGGCCGGAGGGCTTACCGACGAGAGCAGTGTGAACAGTCTGATGGTGGGTGGGCGTTACCGGTTTGCGCCATGCAGCCCGAAGTGGTGCGCGGGCATCAGTCTGATGGGAGGGCTGGCCTTGAACTGGCAGTACCAGGCCGATGTGGCCGCAGCGCCGAACGGCTATTGCGGTGCGGTGTGGATGCTGGATTATCTGGTGGGCACGCAGGTGGACCTGATGTACCGGATCACGGAAAACACCTCGCTGGGCTTGTACGGCAACTACCGCTATAACATACCCGACGAGGAACACCACTGGTTCGGAGCTGGCGTGAAGATGGCGGTGACGCTGAATTAGATTTTCTGGATTTATGGATTACGCCGGAGGCGGGAGGTGAAATGGGGTCAGCGTAGCTCCACGACAGTGATGCCGGCGCCGCCCAGTTCGAGCTTCTCG
>ONVG01000201.1 GCA_900321195.1 uncultured Eubacteriales bacterium | reverse complement strand
TCGGCATGGATGTTATCGGCTATGATCCTTTCCTTTCCGTTAACAATGCGCTCCACATCTCAACAAGCGTAAAGTATGTAAGCACTCTTGATGAGATATTCGCTGCAAGCGACTACATCACAGTACATGTTCCGCTCACACCCGATACAAAGGGCGTTATCAATGCTGCAAACATCGCAAAGATGAAGGACGGCGTTCGCATACTCAACTTCTCAAGAGCTGACCTCGCTGTTTCGGCAGACGTTCTCAAGGCTCTTGCTGACAAGAAGATATCTGCATACGTTACAGACTTTGCTACCGATGATATACTCGGTGAGGACGGCGTTATAGCTATCCCCCACCTTGGTGCATCAACTCCCGAATCAGAAGAGAACTGTGCAAGAATGGCTGCCGATGAGATAAAGGACTTCCTTGAGAACGGCAACATCAAGAACTCAGTTACACTTCCCAACGTATCAATGGCAAGATCAGGCGCTGCAAGAGTTTGTGTTATCCACAAGAACATTCCGGACATGATAAGCGCTGTATGCGCAAAGATATCTGAGAGCGGCAATACTGTTGAGGCTATGTCCAGCAAGTCAAAGAAGGACTATGCATACTCAATGCTCGATGCTGCAAACGATGTAACAGACGCTGCTGTAGACGCTATCAAGGCTATTGACGGTGTTATCAGAGTAAGAGTTATAAAATAATTCATAGTGCATAATTAAAGACACGGCTCACGTTATCTGTTAACGTGCCGTGTCTTTTTTTATCAGGTATTTTTTATTATGAAGCGCAGGAACTTTTTTTGCGCCTTTTATTCTTTACATACAGAACATTATGATAAAGATTTATCATGTTCTTTGCAAAGGCTTCATTTCCGAAAAGCTCGGAGCGTTCAAGCGCATTTTTTGACATTTTTTGCTGTAATTCATCATCTACTGCAACGCTGAGCGCCTTGCGGATAAATTCATCCTTTGTATTGTATATATAGCCGTTAAATCCGTCATCAAGCACACCTTTAAGACAAAGGTCTTCTCTGCATATAAGCGGCAGTCCGCAAGCCATAGCTTCAAGATAAGTAAGGCTGTGCATCTCAAATGTTGAGGCGCTCAAAAATGCTGTGCCAAGCTTGTAGTAAAGATAGGTCGATTCGGGCTGTACAAATCCGACAAATGTAACATGGTCATTTATTCCAAGCTTTGAGGCATAATTTTTCAGGTGTTCCGTGTCAGGTCCTGTTCCGGCTATGAGAAGATGGAGGTCGCGGTCATACTTCAAAAGATCAGGGAAATATTCGAGTATCTCACTTATATTCTTTTCAGGGCTAAGACGTGAAAGTACTACAAATATCTTTCTGTTCTCCGGTATATTATACTTAGCTCTGAGCTCCTTCTTCTGCTCATCCGTTACTTCGCGGTAAAATCTGTCAAGTGATATACCGTTCGGAATGATAGTGCTCGGGAATTTGACTTTATAGCCGTCAAGCAGAGTTTTAGCCTTGTATGAAGGAACGGTTATTATACATGCTCCGTGATATGCTAACTTCATAAGATTTTTTGCAACAAACTCGACTGCTTTAAGGGAATGATACTTATGAAAAGCAAACTTTGCATAATCGGTATGCCAAGTCATTATTATAGGTGAATTTGTCGCCTTTGCAACGGATTTTGCAAGTATAGACGCCGATGCTTCCGAATGGATATGGACTATATCGGGCTTCCACTTTTTAAGCATTTTCAGATACGGATGACCGTGAGCTAAACTGATACGGAAATCCGGATATATCGGAACATTATATGACGGGAGATAATATACCCCGTCCTCGCAGTGAGACTCACAATCTCCCGATATCGTAAGCACCCTTACATCATGTCCCATATTGCGATAAGACTCTGCAAGTGTAGAAACTACCATAGCAACGCCGTTCATTAAATGTGAATACGCATCTGTTACAAGTAATATTTTCATACTTACATCCTTCCAAAAAAATTTACTTTATATACTTTAATATTATAATACAACTTAATTATATAATTGTCAATCAACAAAGAAAAAAATGCACTGCAAACCTTTATTTCAGGTCAGCAGTGCATTATTTATAATTAATTGTCTTTGACTTTTACTGCATCTTCATCAGTATGTCTTATCTGAGCGCGTTTTATTTTGCCGCTGAATGTTTTTGGAAGCTCGTCAACAAATTCTATGACTCTCGGATATTTGTAAGGCGCTGTAGTTCTCTTTACATGATCCTGAAGCTCCTTTTTCAGCTCGTCAGTCGGCGCATAGCCCTTTTTAAGTACGATAGTTGCCTTTACCACCTGTCCTCTTACCGGGTCGGGCACACCTGTTATAGCGCACTCTACAACGGCGTCATGCTCGATAAGCGCACTCTCGACTTCAAACGGACCTATGCGGTAGCCTGAGCATTTTATAACATCATCATTTCTGCCGACAAACCAGTAATAGCCCTCGCTGTCCTTCCATGCCATATCGCATGTATTGTAGTATGCGCCAAAAAGCTTTTCATCAGTCATCTCAGGGTTATGATAATATCCTGTAAAAAGTCCTGCCGGAGGATTGTTCTTTACGTCCATAACGCATATGGAGCCTTCCTCCCCTACTCCTACTTCGTTGTCATTGCTGTCAAGAAGCTTTATGTCGTAAAGCGGCGACGGCTTTCCCGATGAGCCTATCTTTATCGGATCCCACTGGAAATC
>ONVG01000185.1 GCA_900321195.1 uncultured Eubacteriales bacterium | reverse complement strand
TTATCAGCTCTATGCCCTTTGAGTCTTTATAAATAACGATGTATTCATCTCCGTCCCATATACGGTCATACGAATCAAATGTCGGTATATCATTATAAAAATACAGGAATTTAACCTTGTCATCGCTGACTCTCATTTCTATATCCTTTGAATAAACATTTGCCGTTGAACCCTCTGCAAATGAAAGGTCTTTCATCTCACGGCCGTTTACACTGTAAACACAGTCTTTCAGACCATCGGAATCGTTATGCGTTATTCTGTAAGCGGCTTTAAAGCTGAGAGCATATCTTTTATTTTCTCCGATATAAAGATAAAGCGTTCTGTTTATATCCTCAATGTGAGCATCGCCCTTTATTATCATAACATCATTGTTCTTATCAGACATGGTTCTCGTCTCCTTTGAAGTTATATTTTCATAGAACAGCCAGCATATTTCATTTTTATTTCAGAAGCTCTGCGACTTCCCTTGCAAATTTATCCGGATTTTCAGATATAAGAAGATGTGTGCTGTTCTGGAAAGGAACTGCTTTAAACGGCACTTTTACATTATCCTTATACCATTCCGCAAGGTCGGGTGAAAAGAGTGAGCCGGGAACGGCATAGAAATATGTCAGCGGAACATCCAGCTTTTCGACAAAATCACGGTTATCCTGCGTTTTCATTGAACTTGAAAGGCTTCTCAGAACCTTCTCATCACAATACATGAGCCTTTTCTTTAATATATGATCAAGAATAAATACGGGGAGCTTTTCGCAGACAGGCTTTGCGCCTATAGAAAAATTCCTGTAATTTGTAAGAAAGTTATTTCCGGCATCTGCTTCTGCATTCTCCTTTGTATATCTGCCCTTATAAAGACCTAATTTCCAATCATCATCATTGAGCTGTTTAGGCGTCATATCGCAAAGCACGACCTGTTTCAGCGCCGAACAGCCGTATTTCTTTATATACGTCATTGCGGTACCTGCGCCCATAGACCAGCCCAAAAGGGTAACATCCGTAAGTGAAAGCGCATTTATAAGCCTGTTGAGATCATCCGCAAGAGTTTCCATATTAACAGGTTCAAGGTTCGCATCTCTGCTTTTGCCGTGACCTCTGTGGTCGTAAGTGATACATCTTGCCCTATATTGAAGATAGTTTTTTACAGGCTTTGAATAAACATCAGAATTGCTTGTCCAGCCGTGCATCATTATCAGCGCAGAACCTTTTCCTACATCCTTAAAATAAAGCTTCATTCCGTTTTTCAATTTAAGATAACTCATTTTATTCCCTCACAGTAATAAATAATAAAGAATAATTAATAAAGAATTTTCTGCAGTAAACAACAATGCGAATCGGGAGCATAGACGCTACACTCTGAGTACCCTATCATAGAGAAGTTCAAACTTGTCTGTATTTTTGTCATCATGGTAATGTCCGAAAAACCACTTGCCGAATTTCAGTCTGTGAGAAAGGTCTTCAAAATAAACAGTAAGCTTGTCGGGCGGAATACTGCCATTGAAAAGCTGTTGTACTACAGACTGCGGAGCGCAGTGCGTTATAACATTATCGACCTCAAAGCCGACTGCGGCAAGATTTTTTTCAGCATTGGCTATTTCATCATCAGAAGGAAGCTCTTCCTTCCACCATGAAATGTTTTCAACACGGAATATCTTTCCGTGTTTGTTCCATCTGCGTATAGTTTCCTTAAATTCGCTTTCGCTTTTAAAATCCTTTCTTGAAAGTATGCCGTCATCAATATCGTGAGAGCTTGCGCCGCCGAATACAAAGAAACTCTTTCCCTCAAAGTCGAATATCTCGCCGCGCATGAGATGATATACACTTTCGTTTATCTTATGCGCTTTTCCGCCGTGAAAATCGACTGTTTCAAACTCACTGTTCAGCCTGTCGAAATTTTCGTGATTGCCGTCAACAAATACGGTCGTAAACGGCTTTTCATCAAGCCAATCGAGCCAGTACTTTTCTGTCGGACTCATACCGGCATCCCATACTGCGCCGAAATCGCCGCAGACTATTACAATGTCCTTTTTTGTCATTTCCTTTTGCACCGGAAATGATGCTGTTGAAAGCTTCTTGAATTCGCTGTGACAATCCCCTGTAACAAAGATCATATTTGTCAACTCCATTCTTTAAAATTATTGATATCTATTCTACTATATTTTAATGGAAAAATCAACAAAAAATTCCCGTCAGTTTCTGCGCTGACGGGAAAACTGCTGTTAATCATTTATTATTTATTATTTATTATCCTTTCTATTTCCTTTACAGAGCTTGATAAAAAGCTTCTTATGCTGTCTGCCGAAAAGTTGTCATCCTTCGGGAATTTATACAGCTCAGGCGCTAAAGAAGAAAATGCGTTTTTATACTCATCACTGTATGTGCTGCTTTCACTTGCATGGTTTATCTGATTGCGTATGTATTTCATATATAAATAGTCCAGCCTGAGTTTTTTTATCTCGTCTTTTCCTATATTTACGCTTACATCAGCATCATTCAGACCTTCAATTACACCATTGAGCTTATTGATATTTGAGTCTGTTTTAAAACCAGACTTGTTCATTATCATTCCTGCAAAACTATCATTGAATATAAACTTATCCAGAGTTTTCGGCAAGCCTTCGGGACTGTCGTACATCTGATCCAAAAGCTTTGCAGACCTTTTATTATTTCTGACAGTCATTCTGTTGCCATAGTCATCATAAAACGTATCACGAATATCAAGTATGAACTTATATATATCCTCATATTTCTTATCTAAGGTTATAAGCGGTGTGCCCCTGCGTCTTTTCGGATCGCGTATGAACTTCTCCCTCGTTTGTATCATATTGCACAGCTCTTCTCTTGTGCTGTCCTGTGCGGCAGTAATAAAATAATCCTGATATATCTCTGTTCCGGGATTTGCAGATTTTTTCTCTGACTTTTCAAGATCAGCCGTTAAAAAACCAAGCTCTGTAAAATATGCCTTTGGCAGCTTTTCGACATATATGGTTATTGCCTGCTGTAAAAGGTCATTGTTAAGACACCATTCTACAAGACTGAGATATCTGCTCTTTCTCTCTGCAAAAAACTTTTCACGTATAACAGGCAGCAGCTCAAAA
>ONVG01000102.1:406-5979 GCA_900321195.1 uncultured Eubacteriales bacterium | reverse complement strand
TTATAACAATCATTATCTGTATTTCCGCAAGGATAACGGCAAGGCAATATTTATTGTTTATGACAATGACCGCACACTTGGTATCACATACGGTCTTAACAAGAACTGTGCGACAAGAAACCCGTATTCAAGCTATGCGGCAACTCAGAGCGCTCAGGAAAATCCGATCATCAAGAAAACGATTACGCACGATACGACCGCTGAGTTTATGTATATAAGAGACAAGTACGCATCCGAGCTTAAAAAGCTCTCACAGACAGAGATGCTCACAAGTGATGCCGACTTCAATAAGATGTACAACACCGCAAAGAGCAATTATGAGGGCATTATCACGCCTTACATAAGGTTTGCAAATCAGGAGGAGATATTTCAATTCAGTCTGAACGGCAACAAAAACGGCGGAGACAGAGCCAACATGTCATTTGAACAGTTCCGCTCACAAATAATGCAAACCTATAATTCTTCAAAACCGTAAGTTCTTATGCTCGGATGCGGTGCAGTCCGTTCACCGACTGTTAAGGAATGATGAAAAATGCACTTTGTTGATGCCAAAACCATACTTTCAGGCAGCGGCGGTTACTATGGGATGAATATTTATCGGGGATGTACTCACGGATGTATTTACTGTGACAGCAGAAGTAAATGCTATCAGTTTACACATCCGTTTGAAGATATTGAAGTCAAGCGCAACGCGCCTGAGCTGCTTGATAAAGCGCTGAGGGCAAAAAGGAAAAGATGTATGATAGGTACGGGAGCAATGTCTGACCCTTACATGCACTGCGAGGAAAAGTTACAGCTTACAAGGGAGTGCCTGAAGATAATTCTCAGGAACGGCTTCGGGGCAGCTGTGCAGACCAAATCCGACCTGATACTTCGTGATATCGATTTGCTTGACGAGATAAACCGTTCCGCGAAATGTGTTGTTCAGATAACGCTGACGACCTATGATGACTCTCTTTGCAAAATATTAGAGCCGAATGTCTGCAATACAAAGCGGCGTATCGAAATACTGAAAATGATGCGTGAGCGAGGAATACCCACAATAGTGTGGTTAACTCCAATATTGCCGTTCATCAATGATACGAAGGAAAATATAACAGCCATTCTTGATGAATGCGTCAGCGCAGGCGTAAAGGGAGTTATCGATTTCGGAATGGGTCTTACACTGCGCGAGGGAGACCGTGAGTATTATTATGCAGCACTTGACAAGCATTTTCACGGAATGAAAGAAAGATACATTAAACGTTATGGAAATGCGTATGAGCTGCCAAGCCCTTATGCAAAAGAGTTGACAGGAATATTTCAAAGGATATGCCGGAAAAACGGCATCATGTTTACTCCGGATGAATGCTTTTCTTATATGCGTGAGCTGCCCGAAAGATACGAACAACTGAGCTGGAAATAATCAATAATTTTATTAAAAAGTTCCCGTTAGCCAAAAAACTAACGGGAACTTTTATTATTCTTTATTATTTATTATTTTATTTACTCCCTATATCTGATAGAACCATGCGGAGTCAAGCTCGATGTCCTTGCGCTCAACGGGTCTGGATGAATCGTAGTTGTAGGTAAGCTCCTGACTTTTCACACTGACCTTTGCGCCTTCCGGTATTGAGGTGGTTATGAATGCGTTGCCGCCGACTACAACACCCTTTCCGACGATCGTTTCACCGCCTAAAATGGAAGCGCCTGAATATATCGTCACATTGTCGCAGATAGTCGGATGTCTTTTTTTGCCCCTGAGATTCTGTCCGCCTCTTGTGGATAGCGCGCCAAGCGTTACGCCCTGATATATCTTTACATTATTGCCTATAACGGTAGTTTCACCTATGACTATTCCGGTACCGTGGTCGATAAAGAAATATTTGCCGATAGTCGTACCCGGATGTATGTCGATACCTGTAAGGCTGTGTGCATGCTCGGTCATAATACGCGGTATCAGAGGAACATTGAGCAAAAACAGCTCGTGCGCTATTCTGTTTGTGAATATAGCAAACAGTCCCGGATAGCTGCATATTATCTCGTCTTTGTTATATGCGGCAGGGTCGCCGTCATAAGCCGCCGCAATATCCGTTTCGATATACTCACGTATCTTAGGTATTTTTTCAAGAAACGAAAAGGTTATATTCTCGGCTTCTTTCGATAGTACAGATACATCTGCGTTTTTATATTCAGGCACATATTTCAGCACAATGGATATCTGTTTGATAAGATTATAGATGATATCCTCTGTCAGAATAGAAATATTGTTTCTGACAGTATAAGTTCTGTAGTTACTGTTGCGGTAATATCCCGGATAGATTATCATTTTCAGTTTTTCAAGAATATCAATTACAACATTCTTGTCGGGATAGTCAAATGTCTTTATTTCATCAATGACGCGCCCCTGCTGATAGTCATTCATCAGCATTTCGGTTATTGCTTCTATTTTTTTCTGCATAATATTCACCTTCCGTATTCCATTATGATATTGTCGATATGAGTACCGTTTTCAAGCTGATAAAGCATTGTCAGTGCAGGATTGGTTCTGTTTTTGATACGCTCATAAAGAGGTGAAAGGTATATTTCCTCACCGCAGCCGCGCTCAATAAGTCCCTGTTTACAAAGGTCAAGTATCTGCTTTGCAAGGGCATACAGACCGTCCATATCAATATATGCAGGCTTGACACGGCAAACAAGCTGACGGCGCAGTTCAACAGCATTGTAGCCGTTGTTGTAAAGCGAACGGTCATTTTTTATAAGCCCCATAAGCTCGTCAGTTTTATCAAGCAGACCGGTATGAAATGCCGCAACAGTCATAACATCACTTATGGGCTGACAGCATGAGCTGCGAAACTCTATTGTTCCCCTGAATGTAAGATCTTCGGATTTGAATGTACGAAGATATACTATATCCTCCGGCTGAGGATGAAATTCCATAGAGCATATTTCTCCGTTTTCGAGATATTCTCCGGTAAGCGTTTCGGTATTAAAGTATTCAAGTATATTGACAGGCTTGAAATTGAGGTATTTTCCGTTTCTCTCTACACAGTAGATAGCAACAGTCGAAATATAATTCAGCAGATCATCAACTGTTTTTATCTCACAGTCATACATTCCTACATTATGCGGATTTATGCCGTGAGTACTGTTTTCCCAGAGCATGTCACGGCAGCAGAGCAGATCGGTATTTTCTCCGAGAAGCACTGAATTGCTGAACAGAAGAGCCTTTATCGGTTCAAGCTGATTGAAGGTATTTATTACCTGAGGTATTCTTTCCTTAGTAACATCAAGCTGGACTTGAGAAGCGCTTGAAAACATGCCGAACTGCGGATATCTGTGAAAGTACATCGGCAGACAGGCGTATTTTGAAAAGGATGACAGATGATGGAACAGCATTTTATATCTGCCGTTTTCTATCGGAACATTGTTATTGACCATACGGTTGGGATTTATCCCCATTCCTGTCAGTGTGTAATTGAAGTTCTTGAAATACTCCTGAACAAAATCATAATACCGTCTGAAACGTCCGTTTATAGTATGCAGCTCGCTTTCCTTGCCGAATGAAAACTCCATATTATTATATGAGCAGTCATAGGAAAATACATCTCCGTTTGATTTATTTAAAGCAGAATAGATATGTCCCTGCTCATCAATTCCGGTAGGAATAAAATCAAATTCTTTCAGAAACAGTCCGGTAAGCTTGTGAACTATATCAAAATCAACAGCTTTATGTGAGAGATTAACAATAGGCATTTCTATCTCTACTCCGATAAAGCTGCCGTCCTTTTTTTCGGTCGGCTTTATATAGCGGTCATATAAAATTTTTGTTACATCATCTTTTGTCATAAAAATCATCCTTTTATTGAGTTTGGAGTGAGGAGTTTACAGGTTTGCAAATATGCGGTAAAGCAGTTTCATGGACTCCTCACTTTCAAAGTATTCGTGTCCGTGATCGGTTCCGGTTTTTATCAGATTTCCCTTGTGATAAGCTAAAAGTCTTGTAAAGGGGAGAGGCTGCCATTCTTCGTCGCTCAGCGGAACAGTGGAAAGCAGTGTGTAGTTATCCCGACTGAGATAAAAAAGTGTTCCTTTGCAGTTTGTATGTGCATATAGATATTTTCCGTCCGAAAACAACAGATTCAGCTTGTTGCCCTTTGACATTTCACATATTATCTCGTCAAACAAAGCAAAGCGCTCTTCAAACATCAGCCTTGCGCCTTTTTTGTTTTGTGCTTCATTTAATCTGTCTGTTAAATATAAAAGTATCCTTTCACTGTCGGTATCGCCAAGCTGCTTTTTTACATATTGGCTCAGCGGAGGATGCTCGAATATCGTGCCGTTATGTATAAGCGTCCATCGTATGTCGGTGTTGTCCTTTGCGGTAAAGGGATGACAGTTTTTGTATTCAACATTACCGATAGTCGCATAACGGATATGTGCAAGCAGTATTTTTGAAGTTATGGGCTGAGAAAGCCTTTCTTTCAGATAATTGCTGTCTGAGGCTTTTATGCTTTCCTTTTCTATTAATGTGCTGCTTCGTGAGATGCAGGCAAGTCCCCAACCGTGAGGGTGTCGCTCGCTGTGACTGTAAAAAATGCGGAGATAGTCATTTGCTGTAAAATCGTCTCTTGAAGTCAGACCGAATATTTCACACATAGCCGACACTCTCCCTGTATTCCTTTGCAAGAGAAATACCCTTATTCATATAATCATCTCCGAAACGGCTGCTGACTCTTTCCGCATAGCTGTGACCCGTTTCGGTTTTTCCGAGCTGATATTCAATAGTATCGCTGTATTCGGGAAAATGCTTTTTTATAAAGTGTTTCATTTCCGCAAGAACACTTATCGCTCTTTGTCTGATATCCTCGTTTCCGAATATTGCAGCGGACTTTACATCACATATCGCTTTTATCTGGTCTTTGCCGGTGGGATGATATTCCGGAAGCGATGCAAGATAAATCATCAGCAAATGCACAAAGCGGATATCCTCAGTGAAAATACCTGTAGGGGATAGGGGGTCTACGTCAATTACACGCAGCTCAAGATGATTGATACCGTTTTGTTCAAGAGCTTCAAGACTGTTTGCGCCTCTTGGTTTAAGCCTTACAGGATAATAAAGCTCGGAAACGGAACGTAAATTGCCGTTGTCTATATATTTTCTGATGCTTGCAATATAGCTGTCAAGAGAGGAATATTCAAGTATAGGCGTAAAATGGTTCCAATATCCTATATCTGAGCATCTTACGGATGAATAAATGTTGCTTTTTGTTCCCATAGAAGCATCCGCAACAGGACTTGCCGCCATAAGATAAACGACCAGCCACGCATACTGTGTCAGGCTTGACGCAAGGCGCAGATACATATTATTTTTGAAATCTGAAAAGCTTTCATACCTGCTTTGCCCGAAGGCTGTTTTTACAAGTTCATTTGTAAAGGAAAAATTGAGGTGTATTCCCGAAAAAAGCATTTTGACCTTTCCGTATTTACCCGCAAGATACTGACGGTAGACCGACTTGTTTTGCAGACTTCCGCTGTACCTTGCAACGGGTATTTCATCCTCGCCGCTTATCTTTGGAGGATTTGAAAACGGC
>ONVG01000102.1:0-401 GCA_900321195.1 uncultured Eubacteriales bacterium | reverse complement strand
CATCGCTTATCAGCTCTGTCTGATTTTCGCAGAAGTCACGTTCAATATTTTTATTGTTTTCAAAAGGGTGAGGCGACTGTGCAAGTTTTCCGTCGCTGCATACGCGCAGACTTTCCCTTTCGATACCAAATTCGGCTTGTTTAAGATATTCTTTTATCGTGTTATTATTTATATCGAACAGCATAACATCATCTCTCACATATTCACATAGTATACAGATAGGCAATCACAATATAATAACCTATTTAATAGGTTATTATATCATGTTTTCAATACTGTGTCAATGCTTACAAAAATAATAATCAGGGCAACAGCATTTACTTTAAAGGCTCAAAAAGTATCTTCAAAAAGAAATCCGGATTGAGAGCAGCCATAAACATAATTCGTTTCTTGCTTAACCT
>ONVG01000228.1 GCA_900321195.1 uncultured Eubacteriales bacterium | reverse complement strand
TTTTGATGTAATAGCCGTAAAGCGCACCGTAAGGGGCGTGTCGGCGGACGTAGAAAACCGGCGCCCATGCGCCGCCGCACCGGATGTGCGTGCATAGCAATAAGAATTAGTGTAAAGTAAGCGCGCTTTACCGCGCGAAAACGTAATCGACACCGGCGGCACGCCGGCGGCGGCAATCGGTTAAAATAACTCCACACTCCAAACTCATAAATAACTCCGAATTTTAAAAAAAATTATTGTTTATTTTCATTCAAATGTGTGTTATAATATATTAATAATGGAATGGGGGAATGGATATGGATAATGAAAAAACGGAAAATGAAAAAATGGAAAAGGAAGAGTTGCTCACAGTTCCCGTGCTTCCTCTCAGGGGTCTCGTTATTTTCCCCGGCTCAATACTGCATTTCGATGTGGCAAGGAAAAAATCCGTTGCCGCTATCGAAAACGCTATGGAAAATTATAATCAGAACCTCTTTATAACTACACAAACAGACTCGTCCGAAACAGACGTGAATACTACACATTTTTATAAGACCGGAGTCATCGCAAAGGTTCTTCAGACAGCAAAAATATCCGATAATGTGATACGTGTTGTTATAAGGGGTATCGACAGGGCACAGGCTGAAAGCTTTATTGACGGACGTTTGTATATAACCGCTAAGGTCAGAAACTTCATTACCGTGCCTGCAAAAAACAACGCCGAGACCGACGCAAAGATAAATGTACTCAAAGAAATGTTCGGGGAAATGGCAATAGTCAACTCTCATATACCGCAGGACATATATCTTACTGTATATGAAATGCATGAG
This sequence comes from uncultured Eubacteriales bacterium, assembly GCA_900321195.1. Taxonomy (GTDB): domain Bacteria; phylum Bacillota; class Clostridia; order Oscillospirales; family Acutalibacteraceae; genus UBA1213. The sequence continues at coordinate 1,312 of ONVG01000228.1, read as the reverse complement.
CCGGGCAGACTTGCGGACTATATCGGGGATAATATCATAAGAGACTATCATAAAAAACAGATGATACTCGAAACGGCTGACGAAAGCGAACGCCTTGATACGGTCATAAAAATGCTCAGCTATGAGAGCGAAATACTTATGCTTGAAGAAAAAATATCCGAAAAAACAAAGCTCGGCATGGACGAGAACCAGAGGGAATACTATCTCCGCGAACGCATAAAGGCTATCAAGGAAGAGCTTGGGGACAGTGAAGATACCGAGGCAGAGAGCTTTGACTACAGGAACAAGATACTCAAGCTGAAAACTACAGATGAAAATAAGGATAAGCTTATCAAAGAGGTAGTAAAGCTTGAAAAAATGATGTCAGGCTCGGCAGAAGCCAATGTTGTGAGAAATTATCTTGATACATGCATAGAGCTTCCCTGGGGCATATATACAAAGGATAAGACAGACATAAAGAAAATAGCCGTTCACCTTGACAAAAATCATTACGGTCTTAAAAAGGTCAAGGAAAACGTCATTGAAGCGCTTGCAGTAAGAAGGCTCAATCCCGATATAAACGGACAGATACTCTGTCTTGCGGGACCTCCAGGAGTAGGAAAAACATCTATAGCAAGGTCTATAGCCGAAGCAACGGGAAAGAAATATCAGAGGATAGCTCTTGGCGGCATACATGACGAAGCTGAGATAAGAGGTCACAGGAGAACATATATAGGCGCTATGATGGGCAGGATAATGAATGCAGTGAAGCTTGCAGGCTCGGCAAATCCCCTCATACTTCTTGATGAAGTAGACAAGCTTGGAAATGACTTTCACGGCGACCCGACATCTGCTTTGCTTGAGGTGCTTGACGGTGAGCAGAATTCAACATTCTATGACCACTATATCGACCTTCCGTTTGACCTCAGCAAAGTCATGTTCATAACTACCGCAAACGACCATACGGCTATACCGGCACCGCTCCTTGACAGAATGGATATAATACATCTTGACAGCTATACAAGAGAGGAAAAGTTCCGCATAGCAAAGCTCCACCTTATCTCAAAACAGCTCAAAAGGCATGGTCTTACAGGCAGACAGGTGAAAATATCGGATGAAGTCATCTATGATATAATAGACAGCTATACACGTGAATCGGGAGTCCGCTCACTTGAAAGAGCTGTTTCAAGAATACTCAATAAAATAGCCGTAAAGATAGTTTCGGGAGAAGTTAAGTCTGTAAAGGTAAATATGGATAACATAGAGGAGTTTTTAGGCTCACGCAAATACAAGCAGGACGACATGAATAAAAACGATGAAGTCGGACTTGCAA
>ONVG01000099.1 GCA_900321195.1 uncultured Eubacteriales bacterium | reverse complement strand
ACAAGAGAAAAGAACTACTATGTTTTCAGATATCCGACACAGAACAAGAAGTTCGAGGTCAAAGTGGATGTTACCAATATGGACGGAACCCATAATGTTTCACTCTATAGCGCAGGCACACTTACAGCCGGTGACTTCATACTGATCACCGACAGCACAGGTTCAAGCACTAAGGTCATAAATGCAGCGTCTGTTTATCCGAAAGCATCGGGAGAGCAGAAGCCGGAGAATAAACCTTCGGATATAGTTGCAAGATCAAATGACTTTGTGATAGAAACTATGGCGTCCTCTATCCCGTCTGCTATAAGTAATATCTCAGTTCCCGATGGCAAGACATGCGTATCTATTGATGCAAGCGGAAGTGCAAGCGGTATACTCAGCGAGGGAACTCCAAGAGCATATATCTGGAACTTTGCAAGCAAGTTTGCAAAAGACGGAGATTGGAAAACAAGCGGCGATCATTGGAATGACAGACCTCAAATGAAGCATATCAGCGGCACTGATTATTACTATATCATATGCCCGAATGATCTTAACGGTCTTAAAGTAACAAAGGCAAACAATGAATTTGCTAAAGACGATATTATAATAAGACAAAATGAGTTCGATCCCACATATAAGTATGTTCATCTTACATCAAAAGCAACACCTGGAGAGTTTGATATCTGGAGAGAAGCGTCTGCTTCAACATCTGATGATTCAGGTATCGACACCAGCGCGGATGACCTCACAACTCAGTTTGATGATATAGATATCGAAGAGGGTAAGACCTGTATCATACTTCATGCTGTACACGGAGCTGCAAAAATGCTTAACGGCAACCATACACCTAAAATATATGTATGGGATGAAGATTACCATGAGCTTACAGCAGCATGGCCCGGCAATTTAATGTTACGATACGGCAACACAAACTATTATTACTATGTTACAGGCGCAAATGTCGGAGGATGTAAGTTTGCATATGAAAGCGGAGCAAATTATACACCTGACGGTCCGCAGAATAATATCGTAATAAGAGTAAAAAATGAGGGCAAATATAAGTATATACTTATGGAGCCTGTAAATGATGATAACGATACACTTATAAAGGTGGTAAAGAAGCAGTCAAGTGCGCCCGATATAGTTATCGAAGAAGAAGATAAGGTAATTACTGAGGAAGAGTTCGATGAGGGCAGCCTCTCGCTTGTATATGTAGGCGGAAGCAAGGTTCGCTTGCAGAATAAGTCATACTCAGATTATACTTCAGACAAGAGAAATTCAAGAAATGAAACAAATATCTCAAGCGACAATAAGTTCGGCGGCAGCGGCGGAAACCAGGCAAATAACGATTCCGGCGGACGACTCGGTCTTTCACAAACATCAGCATTCTATGATTGGTATGAGATAAAGCTGCCTATACCGAGAGGCGCAGAATATACATTTGAACTCATAGGCATGAATGCGGATTTAGCCGGTGCAAAGACTGTGCAGGTATCAAATGCGTATGATGATGTATGGCTTGCACAGCTCGATAATAAATCTGTTGTTAATAACAGATATTCAAACGTAGAACTCCTTACATTTGATCCCGAATCTGCTCAGATAACAGAAAAACTTACCGTTTACTTTAAGCTGCCTGCTGGATGGAGCGACCTTTCTGTTGAAGCGCACGGCGTTGGAAGTGTATTCAAGCAAAGCGGAAGCAGTATAACCCACCTTACAAGAGCAGGAGTAACAAATTACTATGCTATCAAGGGTATCTCAAAGAATACACCTTTCGTAACCTTCAGCGTTAAGGATGCTTCAGGCAGTCCTAAAACATTTAAAGCAACACTTCAGGGCGGCGATAAGATACTGTACGATCCTGAGGCGGACAGCGGATACGGTAACTGGACTACCTTTGTACCGGGACAGAATTATCTTGAGAGAGTTCTCAGACAGCTTATGTCCATGTATTACGGCAATATGATAGTATCGCAGTATGATGATAAGGGCAGAGTAGTAAACAGAAACGGCGATACATACTTCTATTCTGCATATCTTGAGAGTAAATTTAAGGATTATGCAAGCAAGCCAAGTGAAAGCGCTTCTTACTATGTTCTTAATGATGTTCAGAATAAGGATGAGTCAGAAGCTTATGCGGAAGCATATTCTCTTGAGCCGATAATAAATGATTACATCGATATTTATGAGAATATGTCTAAGGCAAAGAGCTATCTTTCTGAACCTATAGTAAACAGCAGACATCCCGGCGGCGGCGTATATCCTGAGTATATCTCATTGGATAATAAGAGAAGGTCATACGGTGAAGGTGCTGTAGCATCAATAAAGAAAGCACTTGAAAAGGCAGAGGATGCATATCTCTCAAGCAGCCCGGATGGTATTGAGAAGGCAGACAATGCGCTCAAGCGTGCGATCGCATCAACAAGCGTAAAGAGTGAAGGTGCTGTTGCAATAGTTGTATATGATGCTCAGAATAAGGTCAGTGAAGGAAAATCTTTCTTTGTATCCTACGATGGCCAGTCACCTACTGAACTCAAAGACAGAAACCCTGAAAATTATCCGATAATATTTATTTCTACTAATGACCCGTTAAAGAATGTTCAGCTTTATGAAGGCGATGAAGTTGATAATCTTACACCGCTCGGTACGCTGATGCCGGAAATGAAGATGGACGAGGCATGGGTATATGTCGATTCCTCAAGTAACCCGTATTGGTCGCAGAACTCGGTTTCAGACTACAGAGAAATAAATGCCGATATATTCTCGGAGGATCTGGATGATTCCGGCTACGATGAAATGAAGTTCAAGATGAAGAAGGAAGAGGGAAAAACGACCTATAAACCTATGACTCTTCTGTTTACAAGAGACGTAAGCGTTAAATGCCGCGCAGGAGATTATATTATCAAAGCAGGTGCATATTATTTCAAGAATGAAAATTCCAATCCTGTATCCGGAGGAGTTCTTGATGTATTCAGCGATGCAGCAAAGCAATACTTTGAAGATCCGGAAAATTACGGAAAATACACCGAAAATGCAATAGATGCAGTTTCCGATCTCGGTTGGTATGTAGTAGAAAGAACTGCCCATAACTTCAAGACAGGTGTTAACCAGTCTGCTGCTAAGAATGTAAACTTTGACGCTGATGACGGCGGTGATTTCACTAAGTATGGTCTTGAGTATGAGTACAGTTCAACAATGGGTCTCTATTTCAGATGGAGCAATGAAGAACCTCTCTATACAACCACACCTGTAAATCTTAAGGCAGAATCATTCAGGATAGGTGCTATCGGTATGATCGATGGTACAGAGAACGGTATACGCGATCCTAAGTTTACGATCAGCAGTGAGTCCGGAGCTACTCAGGTAGATATAACCTTCCTCACAGATGTAACTGTAAAATATATAAGCAGTGACGGTAATGAACATCAGTTCGTTATCCGTGAGGGTGAATATACTATCAAGAAGGATCCGGCAACAGTAGGAGAAAATGATTATATTGCAAATCTCTATGATGAAACATACTGGAAGGGCATGACATACGTTATTCCTAAGGGAAGAGGCGGAGCTGTCAATACATCCAGAGGCGGCAGCGTTCTCAGCCATCCGACATATGAATAATGATCTGTAACAGGTCAGAATAAAAAAATAAGTACAGCACGGTAAACTTTGAGTTTACCGTGCTGCTTTTTGTTGAACATTATTGAGACAGACTCATATAATATGATATAGGAAACTATAAGGGGGATGCTCAATGTCAGAAAATATGATATGCAGCGGCTGTGATGATTGTTATCCGAGCGATAAAATAAAAGAAGCAGTTTGTATAAACGCTTCAAGGATATATGATTCGTGTTCGGATAAGGATTGTCTTGAAGATCTTAATGTTCTGCTTACAAAACCCGGTCAGTGTATGGTCGATAAGGCTGCAAATGTGCGCCTTAACGATGTAGAGGTATGCAATGTATCGATAGGGCTTCAGCCTGTGCCTTTCCATAAAGGCTTTTACTCTGTGGATATGACTTTTTACTTCGATGTGAGCCTTGATGTGTTCATGGCACCGAACGCATTGCCTATGCCTGTCAAGGGTCTTGCAGTGTTCTCTAAGAGAGCAGTGCTTTTCGGCAGCGAGGGCAGCGTAAAGGTGTTCAGCTCCGAATGCGGCGATATGCAGGACGGACTTAATTCTCCGACAAGAAGCTGTCCGAAGGCAGTCGTACAGGTCGCAGAGCCTATACCGCTTTCTGCAAGACTTGTTGAAAAAAGACCGATGCCGCCAATGCCGCCGTGCAGGATACCCGAAGGCATAATAAGAAGATACGGCGGAGAATTTGTTTCATCCGAAGCAGAAAAACAGGTGCTTGTTTCTGTAGGAATGTTCACCATAGTACAGCTTGAAAGAAATGTACAGATGCTCATACCTGCATACGACTTCTGTATTCCGCATAAGGAATGCGTTTCCAGCTCGGAAGACCCGTGCGAGCTTTTCAGCAGCATAGACTTCCCGACAAATGAATTTTTCCCGTCAAAGCTCCCGACAGATCAGAAATATCACTGCGGCTGCGGAAAAGACGAGGCATAAAATAATGGCACGGCTTTTGCCGTGCCATTTTGCTTGGTTTTGATGTGAATTATCAGAATATAGAACTCATGGATGGTACTGTAGTGCCGGTGAATATTTTGTCAAACTCTGCCTTTGAAGCATTGAGGAGATTATTTGTTGAGGTAAGCTCGGTTATCTCAGCCTTGTTAGAATAGTACATCTCGACTGACATACCTTCTGTAGCAGCGGTCGTATTCTTAGGAGTTATCGTTATGGTTACAGAGTCGCCGTCACTTTTTATAGTACCGCTGACATTTCCAAATGATGCTGATAATCCGGGGATAAGACTCTGACCCATAGGAGTTATCTGTGCGCTGCTGCTTGCTGTTGACATAGAGGTTATGCCGCTGTAAGAGGTTCCGCCTATGCTTGAACCGCCAAGGCTTGATGACATAGGACTGCTTAAATTCTGATCTAATTTGAACTCGCCTGTAGACTTGTTTCTTGTATAGGTAAGATTGCCTGTAACGGCAGCGCCGCTAAATGTCATAACATACTTTACCTGTGAAGCGTCGTTCTGACGTTCGATAGTTACATCCTGTTTCATGCCGACTGCTGCAACAGACAACAGATACTTGTTGCTTGAAGCCGGATCTGCGCCGAGTGTAAGGGCAATACTTGCGCCTGTTCCCTGGACATCAAAGGATACCTCTAACTTCATAAGCATGTTGTTGTCTCTGTTTATGTAGTGGTTGAAGGTAAGAGTGTAGTTTCCCTGCTGGAGATATGACTTGTAATTCAGCGGGTCGATCTTTTTGAGCGCATCTTCTATAGATTTTTTTATACTGTCGTTTACAGCTAAGTTGGTTGTTGCCCAGTCCTTTATATCAACATAAAGAGCATCGATTATGCTTGTATCCTTAAAAGTATGGGTAACAACAAAGCATTTTACATCCTTGTCGAATATCTTTGTAGAATCTTCTTTTACCTGAACATTTCCGCATTTGTCGATGTCTGCGGTTATCTTCTCACCGAGAGCCTTCAATCCGAATGCCTGATCGTCAGGCATTTTCAGGTTTTTGTAAATGAACTCATAGGCGTCCATGAAGTTATCATAGTCTGCCTGTGAGATACGGAAACCGTTCTTGGTTCCGGGAGCGAAAATAGAGTTGAGCGCATTTTCTCTGAGGTTCTGAGAGTCAAGGTAATAG
>ONVG01000046.1 GCA_900321195.1 uncultured Eubacteriales bacterium | reverse complement strand
CTTTTCCATTCGCTTTTCCATACATCTACTGTGATTGCTGTTGCGGTATTCTTCATTAAACCTGAATGGGTGAAATCGTTCTTACAGAAAATTAAAGGGATGGATGATATAAAAAGAGGGGAATAGCTGGGCTAATCTAGTCGCTTTTTTCAGAAAAGTAAGAGTTTTTTATCAATTCTCGCACTTTTTTCCTTTTTTTGTGTACATTTTGTAAAGAAAACGGGAGTTTGTTTTTCATTCCGCAGAAAACCGGCTTGTCTGAAATAAACGCGGAGATGCTTTCATCTATAATTATGTCATCTTGTGACAAGGGCGCATTTATGCGTTTGCCGTCACGGGAGCAGGGCAATGGAAGGATGAGCGCGTCTGATGAGCGGATAGTCTCTGTCAGGTCGGCTTGTTCAAGAGAGAAGGCTTCGGCGGCATTATCAAAGCCGCATATTTTAACGGCGTAACCATCGGCGGCGATAGAGCCTGCACAGTAGAGCTGACGTTTGTCGCCGCCGATAAAGCCGAAATTTTTTATATGGGTCATGGATTTCTCCCTCCTCAGCGCGCAAGCGCTGTATTATTCTTTATTCTCTTTTATTCTTTACTCTTTAACATACTATGAAATCAGCACAAAAATGTTCAATGTTAAAAAGTACGGCAAAACTTTTTCTGTAGTTTTACCGTACTTTTTGTTTCAACTGAATATTTGAAGAAATATCCGTCCCTTTTTGCTTGTGCCTGTTATTTCGCCTATGCGTATCTTTCCCTTTCCTCTCAGGGATATCTTATCTCCGGACTTTATTTCCTTTGAAGTATCGGGTGTTATTATCCAGTTCACGGCAACAACACCCTTTTTTATGTATTCGGCGGCTTTGCTCCTTGACATTCCGAAGCCCTCCGCCGCTATGCAGTCCAGCCGCATTGAGCTTACATTTATCTGTCTTTCCTTCAATGGTGTTTCGGGGATATCCGTAAGAGTACATCTTGATATCTCTGCATTTGCGCGTCCTATTTTGTGAAGTTCAAGTTCAATGTGCTGTACAGACATGCTGTGGCAGAAAAACATAGGCTCGTTCTTGTTCGGGAGTATATCGCCGACCATTTCACGCTTTATCCCTGTGCCCATTATCGAGCCGAGAATCTCTCTGTGTGTCGGCTCTCCGCTTCTTGCAGGTATCACGGCTTTCAGCAAAACTATAGGCGCACCTTCATCCGCGCAGTACTCGTCGGTGCATATCCGGCACAGCCTTCTTTCAGCGTCTTCATAGCCGCCCTCAAAGCTTATAAGACCGTAAAATTCTTCTATCCTTGAAAGAAGTGCCTGCTGTGCAGGGTCAAGAAAATGTGAATATGTCACCGTAAATTCTTTGCGGCTTTTGTTTACAAGGTCGTTTATTTTTCTTATAAGTATCTTTTCCTCGCTGTCCGAGGTGTATTTTTCAGAGACGTCCGTTTTTATCACCTCTGTTCAGATATGGCTTTAAGATGAGAAAGCAGGAATCTTTCAGCAAGACTATCCGGCTTTATATTTTTTCGCGCATCTTCAAGGGTGAACCATTCCGCTTTATCGACCTCCTCTGTGTTAAGAGCGCTGAGGTCTTCGCTTTCCGCGATACATGAGTAATTCAGCATGAGAGTATTGGTATTGGGGAAATATTCGCTCTTGTTGAACCTGAGTGAACAGAGTTTAAGCCCTGTTTCTTCAAAAACCTCTCTTTCAACTGCATGCTCGGCATTTTCGCCCTTGTTTATATATCCTGCTACAAGTACGTTCTGACCTTTTCCGTACTGCTGTATAAGAAGTATTTTTGTCTGGTCGGGATTTTTGACTATCATGCTTACGGCTGTTGAAAATATCGGGAAACGGTATTCGCCGCATTTTTCACAATAGGGTATATTTCCCTCATTTTTGAGCGGTTTTTCTATAAGCTTCGTTCCGCATTCAAAACAGTATTTCATTACATGTTCTCCTTAAAAAATTCGTATATAAAAATTATAGACCGCCGCAGACAAAATATGCTTACGGCGGTCGAAACTTTTAGCTTTGGTATTATCAATATTCTGCTATTACTTCAACTTCGCAGAGTACATTTTTCGGGAGAGTCTTTACTGCAACGCATGAACGTGCAGGCTTGCCTGTGAAGTATCTTCCGTATATCTCGTTGAAAGCGGCAAAATCAGACATGTCTGCAAGGAAACAAACTGTCTTTACAGCCTTTTCAAGTGATGAGCCTGATGCTTCAAGAAGATTTTTGAGGTTGTTCATTACCTGCTCTGTCTGTTCCTCGATAGTTGTGCCGTTTATGTTTCCTGTTGCCGGGTCAATAGCTATCTGACCTGATGTGAAAACAAGTCCGTTTGTCTTGATAGCCTGTGAATAAGGTCCGATAGCATCGGGCGCATTCTTTGTGTAAACTACTTCTGCCATTGTAAAAGCTTCCTTTCGTTTTATAAATTAATTTACGGTTTTGTAGCCGTGCTTTAAAAGCTCATCCTTTATCTTTGCGATATGCTCATGGTTTCTTGTTTCAAGTGAAAGTCTGAGGTAGCATGAATTGATGTCTGTATTGAGATCGGCTCTGTCATGGCTTACGGCTACGACATTTGCGCCAAGCTTTGAGATTATCCTTGCAACATTCTGAAGCTCACCGGGCTTATCAGTAAGAGCTATTGTAAATTCTGCAAGTCTGCCTGTTTTCTGAAGACCTCTGTCGATAACTCTTGAAAGTATCGTAACGTCTATATTACCGCCCGAAACAAGACAGCATACCTTCTTGCCTTTTATCGGGAACTTATCAAACAGCGCAGCTGCAACCGATACAGCGCCTGCACCCTCGGAGATAAGCTTCTGCTTTTCGATAAGAGCAAGTATAGCTGTTGCCAATTCATCGTCTGTGACCGTCATTATCTCATCAACATACTTGCTGCATATATCAAAAGTAAGCTCACCGGGAGTCTTTACAGCAATACCGTCTGCAAATGTATTTACAGTGTCAAGAGTTTCTATCTGACCGTGAGCCATTGAAATATACATTGACGGAGCGCCGGCTGACTGTACGCCATATACCTTTATATTCGGGTTGAGCGACTTGACAGCATAAGCGATACCGCTTATAAGACCGCCGCCGCCTATCGGAACGATTATAGCATCAACATCAGGAAGCTGTTCGAGTATTTCAAGACCAATAGTTCCCTGACCTGCGATAACCATTTCATCATCAAAAGGATGTATGAACGTAGCACCTGTCTCTTTCTGAAGCTCAACAGCCTTATCGTGAGCATCATCATATGTACCTTCAACAAGACATATCTCAGCGCCGTAGCTTTTTGTAGCCTCTACCTTTGAGATAGGAGCGGCATTCGGCATACAGATAAGCGATCTTATGCCGTATTTCTGAGCAGCGCGGGCAACACCCTGAGCATGATTTCCTGCGGAACAGGCGATAACGCCCTTTGCACGTTCCTCTTCGGAAAGCTGAGATATCTTGTAATATGCACCTCTTGCCTTAAAAGCGCCTGTTACCTGCAGATTTTCTGTTTTGAGGTATATCTGGCAGTCCTCGGAAAGATTTGATGCCTGAATCATGTCTGTCAGTCTTATAGCCTCCTTGAGAACATAAGATGCATGATAGATTTTATCAAGTGTCAGCATTTTGATTATCCCCTTCTGAACGGAATTTCTTTTTCCATAATATTTTACTATAATAAAATACCGCTTTTTATCGTAAAAGTCAAGTCAGAAATACATAATAAAGGCTCCGGCTTTTGAAAAACAGCAAATTTTATTTTAGCAATTTTTAAAATTCCCTGAAATTACCGTAAAATTGTTGCAATTTTCCTTGTAATATAGTATAATGGATAAGATGTATAGGGCTGTGTGCTTTCAGTACAAGTTTTATAACCTCAGGAATAAAAATCAACTCGAAACAGGAGGACTATTTATGATCACAGCAGGCGATTTCAGAAACGGTGTCACCTTCGATATGGACGGACAGGTCGTTACTATCATCGAATTCCAGCACGTTAAACCGGGTAAGGGTGCAGCTTTCGTTCGTACAAAGATAAAGAACGTTATAACAGGTGCAGTTATTGAAAAGACCTTCAACCCGAACGACAAATATCCCACAGCTTTCATTGAGAGAAAAGATATGGAATATCTCTACAATGACGAAAACCTCTATTACTTCATGGACAATGAAACATACGAGCAGATACCGATAAGCAAGGATGTTTTAGGCGACAACTTCAAGTTCGTCAAGGAAAACATGGAGTGCAAGATACTTTCATACAAGGGCAGCGTATTCGGTGTAGAACCCCCGACATTCGTTGTTCTTACAGTTACTCAGACAGATCCGGGCTTCAAGGGCGATACAGCTACAAACGTTACAAAGCCTGCAACACTTGAAACAGGTGCCGAGATAAAGGTACCGCTCTTCATCAACGAGGGCGATCAGATACAGATCGACACAAGAACAGGCGAATACATGGCAAGAGCATGACATCATGCCAATTACTACTTGGAGGCTGAATAAATGAAACTTACCGAAAAGGCTGCATATATCAAGGGACTTCTTGAAGGTCTGGAGCTTGACCCTAACGACAAGCAGACAAAGGTTCTTAAAGCTCTTACCGATCTCGTAAACGAAATGGCTGATGAGCTTTGCCAGCTTGAACAGTGCTATGATGATGTATGCGATCAGATAGATGCACTTGACGAGGATCTCTTAGGCGTTGAGGATCTTATATATGATGACGAAGATGATGAGTGCGGCTGCGGATTTTGCAAGAGCGGAGAAGATGATACTGCTTATGAAGTAACATGTCCGACCTGCGGTACCACTATCGGTCTTAATGAGGATTCACTCAACGACGGCGGCATCGACTGCCCGAACTGCGGTGAAACACTTGAATTCGATTATGACGAGGATGAACTCGACGACAAGACCGATGATGATGAAAAAACCGAAGAAGAATGATAAATTCGGCTTATTATGCGGAATTCTGCATGGCAGGGTTCCGCATTCTTGGTTTAGTAAACAGTTGTAAGCTAAAAGTATTTATAAGCTGCGACAATATAACAAAGAAAGAAGGATGATGCAGTATGCTGATGAGTCTTCTCAAATCGGGAAACATGGATATCGTATCCGTTATCACATATATAATTTCTGTACTCATGGTGATATTCCTTGTAAACCCTCTGCATGAATGCGCTCACGGATTTGTAGCTTACAAGTTAGGCGATAAGACCGCAAAGTATCAGGGCAGACTTACTCTCAACCCTATAGCTCACATAGATTATATGGGCGCTTTGCTTATGCTTCTTGTAGGCTTTGGCTGGGCTAAGCCGGTACCCGTAGATGCCCGCAATTTCAAAAATCCAAAGGTCGGTATGGCAATAACCGCTCTCGCAGGACCTGTTTCAAATCTGCTTGCGGCTATTGTTTTCGGTCTTTGCTACAACACTATCGTTACTATACTGATAAAAAACGAGCAGGCTGTTGTTTTGGGCTCGGCAATAATGATATCAAAAAGCGTTTCATTCGTGAAATATGTGCTGATGTTCTTTGAGTTCCTTATAATCATAAACATCTCACTCGCAGTATTCAATCTTATACCGATACCGCCGCTTGACGGCTCAAAAATAATGATGGCGTTCATGTCCGACAGGACTATATTCAAGTTCTATCAGTACCAGATGTATTTCACAATAGGACTTTTCGTGCTTATAATGATGGGCGGAATGAGCAGGATTCTTCTGCCTGTACAGCAATGGCTTTACGGGATAATAAGCTGGCTGACAGCTCTGCCTTTCTCGTGGGCATGGTAAAGCAGAAAACTGCCAATATCTTGTACCCTATAGTTTATTTATCTGCGGTTATTCAGAAATGATACAAATGACAGTAAAGCAGGAGTTTTGAAGTGGAAAAAATATCGTATAAGCTTGACGCTTTTGAGGGTCCTTTAGACCTTCTTCTTCATCTCATAGAAAAAAACAAACTTAATATATATGATATTCAGATATCCGAGCTGCTTGAACAGTATATGGAACATATAGAGCTGATGCAGCAGCAGGATCTTGATATCGCAGGCGAATTTCTTGCGATGGCATCAAAGTTAGTACAGATAAAATCCGCAATGCTCCTGCCAAAATTCGAGGAAGCCGAAGAAATGCGCCGTGAGCTTTCGGGACAGCTTATCGAATATCAGAAATGCAAGAAGGTGGCAAGGCTTTTATCCGCAAACATAAGTTTTGACAGCTTTTGCAGAGACCCTGCAAAAATCAAGGCGGATATGACATACAGGCGCAGCCACGAGCCGTCATATCTCACCGCCGCTTATCTTACAGCAGCAGGCCGCGGAAAGGCAAAGCTCCCTCCGCCGGAGGATGCCTTTTCAGGCATAGTAAAACGCCGCATTGTTTCGGTAAGTTCAAGGATAATAAGCATAATGAAAAAGCTTTGGGGCGGACAGAAAAAAAAGTACAGCGCGATATTTGACGATGCATCAGACAAAAGCGAGCTTGTAGCAACATTCCTTGCCGTTCTTGAACTGATAAAGGGCAAAAGGGTAAGGATAGAGGGCGAAGGCGACGAACAGGAGTTAAAGCTTATAAACGGGGGCGGAAAGAATTGGAAAAAGGAAAAATAAAGGCGGCTGTCGAAGCTGTGATATTTGCCTGCGGAACACCCGTTGAAGCTCAGAGAATAGCTCAGGCACTCGATATCAGCAGCGACGAGGTATTGAAAATATGCGGACAGCTAATGGACGAATACGAAAAAGAAGGACGCGGGATAAGGATAGTACGTCTTAATGACAGCTTTCAGATGTGTACTGTCGAGGAATTTGCACAGCCTATACGCACAGTACTCGATCTGAGAAGAAATACTCCTCTTTCTCAGGCGGCTGCCGAGGTGCTTGCGGTAATAGCCTATAATCAGCCTGTTACAAAGGCTTTTGTAGAACAGGTAAGGGGCGTTGACTGTTCAGGAGTCATCTCAGGCCTTATATCACGCCAGCTGATAGAAGAAAAAGGCCGGCTTGAGCTGCCGGGAAAGCCTCTCGTGTACGGTACTACGGAGCATTTTCTCAGATGCTTTAATATATCGTCAATAGAAGAGCTTCCTCCGCTTCCGAATGATGAAGAGGACAATGATGAAAACGAAAACAGTGAGCAGGTGAAATAAATGACGGTCTTCCTGATAATACTTTCGGTCATATTGATAATCATAGATTTTCTTATTTTCTGCCCTATCAGCATAAAGCTTGTTTATGACAATGACATAAAGCTCAGGGCGGGATACCTTTTCCCTGTTTTCAGGATACTTCCCCAAAGACCGAAGGATGAAGCCAAAGAGCAGAAAAAAGCCGAAAGAAAAAAGAAAAAGGCTGCTAAAAAAGCAGCCAAAAAGCCGGAAACTGAAAGTGCCGAAAAAAGCAGGAAGAAAGACAATTTCATAACCGACTATAAAAAAGCCCACGGTCTTGACGGACTTATAGAGCTTATAAAAACGCTTGCAAGGATAGCGCTTGAGGCTGTCAGGAAAATAACCGACCATACAGTGATATCTAAAATGGAGCTTCATCTCCTGATAGGCACAGATGATGCCGCAACAACAGCTCTTACATACGGCAGAGCGTGCAGCGCGGTATTTCCGCTGATATCCGTTATAGAGAACAATGTAAAAAAATGCCGCCACAAAGAATATATTTCTCCATGCTTCACGATAACGGAAACAAAAGTATACTTTGTTCTCAAAGCAAGGATAGTCCCGTTCTTTATTCTCAGTGCGGCTGTAAAAGCGCTTATCCAGACATTACGCAAAACGGTTTTTCAAAAACAGTAAAGACAGAAATTTTTAAAGGCACGAAACTCTTTATGAGTCCCGTGCCTTTTTTGCGGCTTATTTTGCAACGATATTTATGAGCTTGCCCTTTACATATATTTCCTTGACGATATTCTTTCCGTCAATGAACGGCTTTACCTTTTCGCTTTCCTTTGCAAGAGAGAGCGCGCCGCTCTGGTCAATGTCAACGGGTATCATTATCTTATCTCTTATCTTGCCGTTTACCTGAACAGCTATCTCAACAGTGTCGTCCTTACACTTGCTTTCATCGTATTCAGGCCATTTTGTTACGGATGCAAAGCCTTCGCCAAGCTTAGCCTCGCTCCATACCTCTTCTGCTGCATGAGGCGCAAAAGGACTGATAAGAGCTGTGAATATCTTCAGTTCTTCCTTTGTAACACTTCCTGAAGCATAGATGTCATTTATGAGCGACATAAGCGCAGCTATTGCTGTGTTGAATTTCAGAGTTTCTATATCTTCGCCGACCTTTTTGATGGTCTTGTGGAATGCGCTTTCAAGCTCAGGACGAACAGCGTCACCCTTTACCATATCTGCAAGACCGCAGAAACGCTCGATAAATCTGCGGCAGCCCTTTATACTGCTTGAATTCCAGGGCGCAGCGTTTTCAAAGTCGCCTATGAACATTTCAAACATACGCATAGTATCTGCGCCGTAGGTATTTACTATATCATCGGGGTTTACAACATTTCCTCTCGACTTGCTCATCTTCTCGCCGTTCTCACCGAGTATCATGCCGTGACTTGTGCGCTTTGCATACGGCTCAGGCGTGGGAACTACCTTTATGTCATAGAGGAACTTATGCCAGAAACGGCTGTAAAGCAGGTGAAGTGTAGTATGCTCCATACCGCCGTTGTACCAGTCAACAGGTGACCAGTATTTAAGAGCTTCTTCGCTTGCAAGTGCGTTGTCATTATGCGGATCCATATATCTGAGGAAGTACCATGATGAACCTGCCCACTGCGGCATGGTGTCTGTTTCACGCTTAGCATCGCCGCCGCATTTCGGACACTTTGTGTTTACCCAGTCTGTTATCTTTGAAAGCGGTGATTCGCCTGTATCTGTCGGCTCGTATGACTCTACCTCCGGCAGCTCAAGCGGAAGCTCGCTCTCAGGTATAGCAACAGCGCCGCAGCAAGGACAATGTACTATCGGGATAGGCTCTCCCCAGTATCTCTGACGTGAGAATACCCAGTCACGCAGCTTGAAGTTTACCTTTGAATGGCCTTTTCCTGTCTTTTCAAGCTCTTCGATTATCTTTTTCTTAGCGTCATCTACGGAAAGTCCGTCGAGATAGCCTGAATTTACGAGTATGCCTGTTGCACAGTCTGTAAATGCTTCTTCCTGAACGTTTTCTCCGCCCTTTACGACTTCTATTATCGGGAGGTCGAATTTCTTTGCAAATTCGTGGTCACGGGTATCATGTGCGGGAACAGCCATGATAGCGCCTGTACCGTAAGAAACAAGTACATAGTCGGAAATAAATATCGGTATCTGCTTGTTGTTTACGGGATTTATAGCCTCAACACCGTCTATCTTTACGCCTGTCTTATCCTTTGCGACCTCTGTACGCTCGAAATCGGATTTTCTTGCGGCTGCTTCCTGATAAGCCTTTATCTCGTCCATATTTTTGATAACGGATGAGAGCTTACCGATTATAGGATGCTCAGGAGATATTACCATGTAGGTTGCGCCGAAAAGTGTATCGGGTCTTGTTG
>ONVG01000214.1 GCA_900321195.1 uncultured Eubacteriales bacterium | reverse complement strand
TAACGGTGAAAAAATGAAGGAAATTATCAAGGCTTTTGCAGGTGCATTTATCGTTATTGCTGTCAATGCCGTTCTGCTGAAATTCTATATGATATTTTCTGCATGGCTCACGACTCAAAGCATTGACGGATTTTCAAAGTCCGTTATGCTTGTTTCTGTAGCAATAGCCGTTATAGACGGTCCTAACCTGTGTCAGAAGCTCATCGGAGTTGATGCAGGCATACGCTCCGCTGCATCCACAGTCGGTGCGATGTATGTGGCAGGCAAAGCTGCCTCCGGTGCAGCTAAAGCAGGTACAAAAGTCGGAAAAGAGCTTGGTGAGTTCGGTAAGGATGTTGCCAACAAGGGCGCTGCTGTAGGGGGATTTGCTGCCGGAGCAGGCAGCAGAGCAGCAGGTGTCATGAAAGCTCGAAGTGAAAAACCAAAGGACGAACGCAAAGCTGATAAGGCACAAGCAAAGTCCGACAAGAAACAAGAAAAAGCAGGACAGAAAGCAGAAAACAAAAAATCAGCCGACAACGAAATGATCAACCGTCAAGTTGCCGCAAATGCACCTGCAAGAATGGCTGCGGATTCCGGCTATACCTCGGACAGCATTGAATCCTACAAGGAAGCTGCCGGAACCATTCAGGCTTATAATGGCATGAATGACGCACAGCTTACCGACATGGCGGAGGATGCTTATCTGTCTACACACGGCGAACAGCTTATGAACGAAGCTGCTGAACTGCAGGATGAAGCTGCAGCAAACGGCACTGAAATGAGTGAAAAAGACGCTCTGACATCAGCCTATGCCGAAAAGCATAAGGACAGCACGAAAGTTTCTTCTGATGGAACATATCATAATGCAGGTCAGCAGCACAAAAACAAGATCGACTCATTGCAGCAGTCACAGGCACAAAACGGCAATTCCGTTACTTCTGCAAGGCTTGACAACTACGGTAAGATTGCCCGCCATGCTCAGGCATTCAGAAGCAGCGAGCAATTCAAGGGGGTACCGGAGGTTCAGGCACATACTGCCGCAGCAGCGAAGTCTCACAGAAGGACTTATGATCCTGCTGCCGGAAGTGCAGAAAAAATTGACGCATATCAGGGCAATATGAGCACCGCACTTGCACACAAGGACGAGATCATGTCACACGCTCAGGATTATATGAACGAGCAGAAGCAGGCCGGACACAAGAATGTCAGTATGGAACAGGCTGTTGCTCATGTTGTTGCAAATGAGGAAGATTACGATATGAGCTACGGCTTTGACAGACAGTATTCATCTGATATTGCCGATACGCTTGTCGCTGCGGACAGTATGCAGCCAAAGAAGTCAAGCGTTACCGACTCTGATGAGCGTTCATCAAGCCGGAGAAATATAAGGGGTAACTCATCTCTGAATGAAAGTCTATCCAGAGAAAAGCAAAGTCACGATAGACCGAGATTCTCACCGATACAGTCTGCAAAACGGGGGTTCAATGCAGGCAGGAATCTCGGCAAAAGGAAAAAATAAAAAATCAGGTGCATACTGTGTTTTAAGCACGGTATGCACCCGATAGAAAGAAGGTATTCAAAAAATGATTTGCTTTGTTGTTGGTCTGATTTTGGGACTCATGGCGGGTTGCTTCTGCATGAGTCTGATGAAGGTATCGGCAGACAGCGAAACTTCAGCCCGAAAGCTATACAAACAAGGGATGAGGTGATCTCATGTACATCATGCTCAAGGAGCTGGAAACTCCGTTCAAGATCAATAAGTTCATCTATGCAACAGATCTGTTTTTTCTTGCAGGTTTTGCGGGGCTTGGGGCTGTTCTGCAGGGACTTGTATTCTCAAAATTTCAGGTGGTATTTTTTATCTTCAATCTGTTAGTGGGCTGCTTCCTGACAGCGCCGTCCTTCGCGAATCCGAAAAAGCGCAACTTCCAATCGCTGTTCCTGCTGCTCAGGAGGGTACAAAATAAGCGAGTGTATCATTCTGAGGCAGTTGAATATAGCAGGAATGAAGTAATGGAACTAAGAGAGATAACGTAATAATCTGTTAGTCCTCTAAAACTATTGAACAATTTTTAGCTGTTAACCATTTTAGTTAACAAGTTTAAAAAGTATAAAATTCTATTCAAAAAATCGGCTCGCACACGGGCGGTCAACCCATGTACGAGCCAAAAGCAACATCTTGGACTATATCTTAACATATCATTTTCAATAAGTCAATATAAAGGAATGATTTTACACGGAAATCAACTTTCTTTAAAAGAAAAATAATGATGAAGGATTCTGATGATATTGGATGAATCCAGCAGACAATCGAACATTATTTTTGAC
>ONVG01000098.1 GCA_900321195.1 uncultured Eubacteriales bacterium | reverse complement strand
TTATTTATAAGGTATTTTTCTGCGGGCGACAGGACTTGAACCTGCACACCGAGGTAACAGCACCTAAAACTGTCGCGTCTGCCAATTCCGCCACGCCCGCATATATTTTTTTCAGCTCAACATGTGTATTATAGCAAAACTTCCATGTTTTGTCAATCGTTTTTGAAGAGAATATCGGGTAAAAAAGCTTTACTAAACGGGCTTTTCCATGCATATATATTAAAGCCGAATATTGATATGCTGAGGTGATAACCGTGTTTGCTCTTCTCTTTCAGCTGCTTTGCAGAATGCCGCTCGTATTCATACTTCATGTTACGGGCGCGGGCGCATTCCCGAAGCCTCTGTCCGAAGCAGAAGAACACTCTCTGCTGCAAAAAGCCGCCGGCGGCGACATTAATGCAAGAAACAGGCTCGTTGAACATAATCTCAGGCTCGTTGCGCATATCGTTAAAAAATACTACAATACAGGCGCCAACCCCGACGACCTTGTATCTATAGGAACTATAGGTCTTATCAAAGCCGTAAATACCTTTAATTTCAGCAAGAACATAAGGCTTTCAAGCTATGCGTCAAGATGTATCGAAAATGAGATACTGATGTATTTCAGGGGAACTAAAAAGAATTCTCTCGATATCTCAATGAATGAGGAAATAGACTCGGACGCCGACGGCAATGCCCTTACTCTTACGGATATAATGTCCGTTGAAGATAATATAGTTGATGAGCTTGACCTTAAAATGAAAATAGAAAAGCTTGCAGGATTTATAAAAAAATGTCTTTCTCCGAGAGAGGCTCTTATTATCAGGCTGAGATACGGACTTGACAGCCGAAAGCCCCTTACTCAAAGAGAAGTTTCCTCTATGCTCAAAATATCAAGGTCGTATGTTTCAAGGATAGAGAAAAAGGCTCTGCTGAAGCTCAGAAAGCAATATGAAAGGTGCAGCCTGTGAACACCGTCAGTTATTCAGCTCCGATAATATGACCTTTCCTGACGCTCTTGTTTTTCTCATGTCTATTATGCGCTGATTTGATGAACCTCTGAATTTAAGGGTTATCTTTTTCAGCTCCTCGACAAATTTTCCGTCTACAAGTATATCCGTATTGTCAAGTATCTCGTCAGTGCATTCTATATATCTGCATCCGCCCTTTACAAGGTCTTTGTCATACGTGAAGCCCGTATATATCCATATATTCCTGTCGGGAAGCTCTGTCCTTATCCTGCGGATAAGCTTTACTATCTCACGCTGATTTGACTGCTCGAACGGCTCGCCGCCGAGTATTGTAAGTCCGTCATAATAGCTTTTGGAAAGCTCGCTGATGATGAGGTCTTCTATTTCGGGCGTATATGGTCTGCCGTATTCAAAGTCCCATGTCTGCGGCTGAAAACACCCCTTGCATCTGTTTGTACAGCCTGATACGAATATGCTTACTCTTATGCCAAGTCCGTTTGCGCTGTCGGCGGTGATTATCTCCCCTATATGCATATTGCAACACTCCGTTTTTATAAAAATGTGTCTTATAGCGGCTGACCGTTACAAGACACATTTTTTTGTTTTATTATACGTTAAAATACTTACTGGTTCACTGCCTCTTTATCGTCCTCAAAGCAGTGTGTTGAAAGATGAAGGACTCTTTCCTTTATCTCCTGAGTTCTGCCCTGATTCCAGAACTGTGAGCCGATATATCCGCATGTTCTTCTTGCTACATTCATTTTATTCTGATCACGGTTGTGACAGTTCGGACATTCCCATACAAGCTTGCCTTGGTCGTCTGTGACTATCTGTATTTCGCCGTCATATCCGCATACCTGGCAGTAGTCGCTCTTTGTATTAAGCTCTGCATACATTATGTATTCGGCACTTCTACATAGCTGATAGCTCCGCCCGGTGAAAGCGTCTGAAACTCGGATTCAAGCTTGAGCTTGTCAAATGCGTTTATCTCTTCCGTAACATGTATATGATAGCTGTTTGTGATATAGTTCTTGTCCGTTACGCCCTTTATTATGCCAAAACGCTTCTGAAGACATTTTGCAAACTTATATGTTGTGCTTTCAAGCGGTGTTCCGTAAATGCTGTAGTCGATGTTTTCTTCCTTTTTCCACTTTGCGCAATATGAATTGAGCTTTCTCATTATCTCCAGACCGAGCTGTTTGCCCTCTTCCTCGGTGAGCTTCTTCTCGATAAGGCTGTAAACGCATTCCCACAGTCCTGCATAGCCGAGAGATATAGTCGAATAGCCGCCGTAAAGCAGCGGGTCTATCGGCTCGCCCTTTTTAAGTCTTGATATTGCTCCGTACTGCCAGAGTATAGGCGCTGCATCCGAAAGTGTGCCTTTAAGTCTTTCATGTCTTGCTCTGAGCGCTCTGTGGCAGAGATCCATTCTCTCGTCAAATATCTTCCAGAATTCGTTCATATCCTTGTGCGCCGAAAGACCGATATCAACAAGATTTACAGTAACTACTCCCTGATTGAAACGTCCGTAATACTTTGGCTTGCCCTCTGCATCGACATAAGGTGTAAGGAAGCTTCTGCATCCCATGCATGTATAGCAGTGTCCTTCGCCATTCTTATCGACCTTGTTTTTGAGCATTACCTTTTCTGATATATAATCGGGTACCATTCTCTTTGCCGTACATTTTGCCGCAAGCTCTGTGAGATACCAGTACTTGCCGTCCTTTGTGATATTGTCAGGCTCAAGAACATATATGAGCTTCGGGAATGCCGGCGTTATCCATACGCCGTCCTCGTTCTTTACGCCCGTATGACGCTGGCGGAGAGTTTCCTCGATTATCATTGCAAGGTCTTTTTTCTCCTGCTCGTTCCTTGCCTCGTTGAGATACATGAATACTGTTACAAAGGGTGCCTGTCCGTTTGTTGTGAGAAGTGTTACTACCTGATACTGTATAGTCTGTACGCCCTTTGTTATCTCCTTGCGGAGTCTTTCCTCTACTATATTGCTTACAGTTTCCTCAGGTATGTTCACGCCCATTTCTTCAAGCTCTGCAAGAAATTCGCGTCTTATCTTTTCTCTTGATATCTGAACGAAAGGCGCAAGGTGCGCAAGGCTTATGCTCTGACCGCCGTACTGGTTGCTCGCTACCTGAGCGATTATCTGTGTTGCTATATTACAGGCTGTAGAGAAGCTGTGCGGCTTTTCTATAAGCGTTTCGCTTATTACAGTACCGTTCTGGAGCATATCATCAAGATTTACAAGGTCACAGTTATGCATGTGCTGTGCAAAATAATCGCTGTCGTGGAAGTGGATTATACCCTTTTCGTGAGCGTCTACTATGTCATTCGGAAGAAGTATCCTCTTTGTAAGGTCCTTGCTTACCTCGCCTGCCATATAATCTCTCTGCACGCTGTTTACAGTCGGGTTCTTGTTGGAATTTTCCTGCTTTACTTCCTCGTTGTTGCACTCTATAAGACTGAGTATCTTATTATCCGTTGTGTTTGAGCGGCGGATGAGTGAGCGGTTATAACGATATTTTACATAATTCCTTGCAAGCTCGAACGCGCCCTTTGACATTATCTGATCTTCTACCATATCCTGTATCTCTTCTACAGATACTGCTCTGCCCATCTTTGAACATTTATATTCAACATATTCTGCAATATCCTGTATCTGTTCGGGAGTGAGATAACGTCTGTCGGATGCGTTGTTAGCCTTTGTTACTGCATTGACTATTTTCCCTCCGTTAAAGGTCTCCTCAGAAGAATTTCTTTTTATTATTCTCATCGTGACATCTCCATTCGTTAAAAGTTCGATACTAATTATATATCATTATTTGCCATTTGCATGTTGCATTTGCAACAATTTTGTTGTATAATACAATATATAGCGTTTTGCACAAAAATACGGCACATTATGTAGAGGGAGAAAAATATGAATAAATATTCAGTTTTTAACGGTATGAACACATCCGAAAGGGTAAGTCTTTACAAGACTCTTGAAGCGGATGAAAGGGTATTCAAAAGAGCGGAGACTATACTCTCGTTCTCGCCCGAAAGCTATGAAACCTGTATCATACTTGAAGGTCTTGCATATCTTGTGAGCATAAATAATTCGGGTGAAGAAAATATAATAGATTATTATGAAGCGGGGAGCATTTTCGGAAGCAGGCTTTCACCGAATACAAATGTAAATTTATACAATGTCACAGCAAAAAAGCATTGCAGCGTTTTGTTCTTCGACCACTCAAAAATCGTCGAAAGCTACAAAGGAAACTGCAATGCTCACCAAAAGTTTATCAATAATGTCATAACGGCATGTTCATGCAGAAATCAGATACATATTGACATACTTTCCCAAAGAACGATACGTGACAAGCTGCTGACTTATTTCGGATATCTTTATGAAATATACGAAAGCAAGGAGCTTAAACTGCCCGTACCGCTTTCCGACCTTGCAGGATATATATGCGCTGACAGAAGCGCTATGATGCGTGAGCTTAAAAAACTGAACAACGAAAATATAATATCATCAAAAGGAAAAACTGTCAAGCTATTATGATATAAATATCGGGGAGAAACCCTTTTCCTGCGAAAAATAGGTTTCCCCCCCGCGCCCTTCTTCCTGTATTCGCTGACATTGACAACTCAAAAGTAAGCAAATAATACTTTGCATTATATCATAATTGATTTTGCTGCTCTGTATAAGGAAGAACAGATATTTCAAGGTTGCCGTTCCTTGTTCTCAGCTCGTCTATAAATTCCTTTTCTTCAGCCGGATCTTTCATAACTATTTTGAACGAAAGCCTGAACATTGAACCCATGCCTGTTGTCTTTACTCCTGCATTTTCATAGCTTTTCAGATAGTGCTTGAATGTATCGTCAAATGCGCCTGAGTATTCAAGTGATTCGGGAATGGTTATGCGGAGCATCCTTTCCTCTGACATGCTCTTATGCTCGAATATCGGGAGCATCGAAAGTACAAGGAAAACTGCCGCCATGCCAAGCATTATTATAACGCCGTATGCTATGTAACCCATGCCGAATGCTATGCCTGAGCCCATTGCTATGAGTATTGCGGCTATTTCATCGGCGCTGCCCTGCGCTGAACGGAAGCGTATAAGACTGAATGCGCCGCCTATTGCAACGCCTGCGCCTATATTTCCGTTTACAAAGGTTATAACTGCCGCTACAACAAACGGAACTATCGCTGTTACGATAAAGAAACGCTTTTTTGAGCGTATCTTGAATGATATCAGCCATGCATATATAAAGCCTGTGACTATGGCAGCCGCTGCCATTATAAAGAACTGCGATGAAGTTATCTGCGCAGTCGTGATGGTGGATTGGTAAATAGAATCAAACATAATATTCTGTCCTTTCATTTAACTTTTAACAACTGCTGTCTGTAGGCTTCTCCGTATTTGGAAAAGCTGCCTTTATATATCCTGCCTTTTGTAAGGATATCCGAAAGCCACAGCGGAACTGCCTGCTGTACCTTGACTTCAAGTATAGTATATCCGTCTTTCAGAAGTGATGTGCCGTCCATTGAACATCTCAGGTCAAGATCTTCATATCTGTAACGTGGATTGTGGTCTATTGTCAGTCTGAGGTCTCCGTCAGGCTGGAAATATGCCACTCTGTCGTATATTATCATGCATGCCGGCACAAGTGTCTGATAATAGTCACGGAATGCGGTTATCTCTCTGTTTATCTGACCGCCGGCGCATATATCGCCTTCACAGTCAAAGAATTTCTTTACGAGCGGTATCGTTGACTGTACGCGCCTTTTATAGACTATCCCGTATGCCTTGCGTTTAAGCTCTAAGAATACCGGTGAAGTATCTGTCGCTATGCCGTATGACCTCAGTCTTATCTTCTCCTTGAACGCCGGCTTTTCTACAGATGTTCTTATAAGCCTGTAATTCGGGGTATCGTAATAAAGTGAAGCTATGGATGTTAGTCCGAATTTGTCTATCTTCATATGACCTTCAACACTCTTTTTGAAATACTCTGTCTGCTCCGGAGACATTATGTATTTCATCTCATATCTTTTCATTACTACGATCGGTTTTTCTGCGGCTGACATATACTCACCTTCTTTACAGATCTATAGTTATTTTAAATATTCCTTTGCTTACGTCTGCGCTTATGCGTCCGTTATGCGCCTTTACTATGTCCTTGACATATGAAAGCCCAAGTCCTGCGCCTTCCTTATCCGATGCGTTGTCAAGGCGTGTGAAACGGTCGAATATCTGGTCACAGCTTCCGTCGGGAAGGTCTGTATCGTTTGTCTGGACTATCTTTATCCTGTCGTTATTCTTTTCAAGAGTGAACTCCGCCTTTGACAGCGCAAATTTCAATGAGTTGGAAATAAGCTCCGATATTACCTTTCTTATTCCTTCCTCGTCACCTCTGAATATCACTCCCGACTGTATATTCTGACTCAGCCCGATACCCTTTTCACTGAACTTTTCGCTGTTGATATCGATAACCGAATTCAAAATATCAGATACATCTGTCTTTGATATTACGATATCGGATTCTTCAAATACAGAAAGCTCTCTTAGCTCCCTGACAAGTCCCGTCATCTTTCTTACCTGTCTGTTTATAGACTTCGTTATCTCGTCCGAGCCTTTTTCCTTTTCGATTATCTCTGTATTTGCATTTATGACCGTAAGCGGCATCTTGAACTGACTTTCAAGCTTTGCTATGAACTGCTTCTGTTTTCTGTCCGCTTCCTCTACCGGCTTGAAAAGCTTCTTTCCTATCATCATAAGGAACAGAAGGCTTATTGCAAGTATTCCTGCCTCTCCGATAGCTGACGTTATAAGTATTCTGTAACACGGGAGAAGCTCTCTCGACTGGTCTATGACTGTTACGAATGTGCGTCCGTTATCTTCATAAACCCTGTAGCGGTATGTTCCCCTCGTCCAGCCTGTTGAGCCGTTTATAAGACTTCTTGCAAGGCTCTCGGCTTCTTCTTCGCTGAATGCGGATATCATGTACTCTATCTGTTCGGCGTTTCCGTCACTGTCAAAGGCGTATGTGAAATACCTTATTGAAAAAGTCATGTCCGGCGCATCGGGTCCCATCGGACCGAATCTTTCCTTATTGCCGTATTTCATCTGAGCGTTGTCATTCTTTTTTATCTTTTTCATAGTGCCGTGTCCGTTTGATATCATCTCTGTAAGATGATCCGCATCATCACTCACCATTGAAAAGTTTATAACATTTATCACGGACAGCAAAACGGTGAGCAGTACGAATATGGCAAGCTCTGCATAAAATATAAATTTCTTTCTCGCTTTATTCATTGTTAATCTTCACCAACCTGTAACCCTCATTGATAACATATTTTATCGCGGGTCTTTTTCTCAGTTTTCTAAGCTTTCTGTTAAGAGCGTTTATATACGGAACTGCCCGTTTATTTTCCGTTTCACCTTTATTTACAAGTGAGCGGAAAATGTCTATCTCCTCATTTGTCACTCTTATTTCATCGCATAATCGAAATCCCGATATGTCAAACTTTACGTCCTCATATTCAAGCTTTTCTTTGCTTTTATGCTTGCTGTCTATGCTTTTTATAAGCTCTGTAAGCTCGCCGGGCATGAACGGAAGTGAAAGATATGCATTTGCAAGGATATTGTCCATAAGCTTTCCGGAATTTATCTTCCTGTCGG
>ONVG01000023.1 GCA_900321195.1 uncultured Eubacteriales bacterium | reverse complement strand
CGACAACGCGAATCGGCACCGGCAGCTTGCCGGCTGTTTCATCAAAATTTACAAGTTCTTTTTTCTATCAAGCTTTGCCGCACCTAATATATAGCTTGTTTCGCGTGGATAAACTTATAGATAACGTATCAGAGCGGAACGGAGTGAGCGACAACGCGAATCGACTGCGGAGGCACTCCGCCGCCGCATGTTGACAAAAGCATACAAATAAGCGTATAATTATAATATCTTAATGTAAAGGAGACAATCAAAATGACAATTCTTGTAACAGGCGGCGCTGGCTACATAGGAAGTCATACCTGCGTAGAACTTCTCAATGCCGGATATGATGTTATCGTTGTCGATAACTACTACAACAGTGTACCCGAGGTTCTCAACAGAGTAGAAAAAATAACAGGAAAATCACTCAAAAGATATGAGTGCGATATCCGCGACAGACAGGGGCTTGAAAAAATATTCGGTGAAAATGATGTTGATGCCGTAATACATTTTGCAGGTCTTAAAGCGGTCGGTGAGTCCTCACAGCTTCCTCTCCTATATTATGAAAATAATATTTCGGGCAGTGTAACTCTTTTTGAGGTAATGGAAAAATACAACTGCAAAAAGATAGTTTTCAGCTCATCAGCTACCGTTTACGGAAATAACCCCATCCCCTACAAGGAAACTATGACAACAGGCGATGTAAGCAATCCCTACGGCAGAACAAAGCATTTTATCGAGCAGATACTCGGTGATGTGTACAAAGCAGACAACGAGTGGAGCATTTCACTTCTCCGCTACTTCAATCCTATCGGCGCACATGAGAGCGGCCTTATCGGCGAAGACCCCAACGGCATCCCGAACAACCTCATGCCGTATATCGCAAGAGTTGCAATAGGCAGACTTCCGCAGCTCACAGTTTTCGGCGGCGATTACGATACAAAGGACGGCACCTGCATACGTGACTACATCCATGTAGTAGACCTCGCAAAAGCACATCTCTGCGCTGTTGCAAAAATACTTGAGGGCACCGGAATAGATGCATACAACATCGGAAACGGTGTAGGCTACAGTGTTCTTGATATAGTACATGCATTTGAAAAGGCAAGCGGCAAAAAGCTTAACTATGTTATCGGCGACAGACGTGCAGGCGACCTCCCTGCTTTCTATGCAGACGCAACAAAGGCAAACAAGGAGCTTGGCTGGAAAGCAGAACTCGGCATTGACAAGATGTGCGAGGATACATGGAACTTCCAGACAAAGAACCCCGAAGGCATAAAATAATTTTCATATCAGAATAATATCATAACACACGGTCAGCATAAAACAGCCGGCCGTGTGTTTTTATTTATTTCAGTATTATTTTTAACATTTTTTGTTGAAAAATTGTAAAAAATAGTTTATAATAGATATTGATCCGTAACACTGCCGGCGTACTCTTAAATAAAGTAACTGCCGGCAAAATAAAAATTCAAGGAGGATTATTTATGCAGCTCTTAAAAAAATGTATAGCCGAATGTCTCGGTACCTTCGTACTCGTTCTTTTCGGCTGTGGTACAGCATGTGTCCTTAACTGTACAGCATCTGTCCCGAATGAAGCTTACTTTATGACAGCTCTTGCTTTCGGTCTTGTTATCGTTGCTATGGCTTATTCTATAGGCAACATATCAGGCTGTCACATCAACCCCGCTGTTTCAATCGCTATGCTCGTAAGCAAGAAAATGACTCCGAAAGAGTTCTGCGCTTATGTTGCTTCTCAGTTCATCGGCGCTATTGTCGGCGGCGCTACACTTCTTGCTTTCTTCGGCTCTGAAAGCGGTCTCGGCACAAACGCTCTCTATGACAACAATATATGGTCATCAATGCTCATCGAGGTCATCCTTACTTTTGTATTCGTTATAGCTATACTCGGCGTTACATCAAAGGTAAGCAACGGCGCTGTTGCCGGAATAGTTATCGGTCTTACACTTACACTTGTACATGTTTTCGGAATACACTTCACAGGTACATCCGTTAACCCTGCAAGAAGCTTCGGCCCTGCTATATTCGCAGGCGGCGCTGCATTCGCTAATGTATGGGTATTCATAATAGCTCCCCTTGTCGGCGGCGTTCTTGCGGCTGTTGTTTACGGTTTTCTTGACAACGGCAGCAAAGAGCCGGAAGAAGCTTCTGCTCCGGCTGTAAAGTCAACAACATCTTCCGCTCCCAGTCCAAAGACAGCAGGAAAGAAGAAAAGAAAGTAATATTTATGCAAATATAAAAATTCCCGACTGCATAAACAGTCGGGAATTTTTTTTGCTCACTGCATATTTCTTCGGCTTACCTTTTCAGGCGCAAGCATCCTTGCGTAATCGTTTACTTTCTTTGTTTCTCCCGTATTTTCAAGAAAAAGTGCATCGTCATATATCTCGGCATTCATTACAGGACTTCCGTCTATCGAATTCATAACGGCATTTCCGGTATAAAACTGTACGCCAAGCATAAATTCAAGCATATCAATCGGCTCTTTAAAATCAAATTCCTGCATTTATTACCTCTCCTTTTTTCTTCAATATTCGTCTTTTTCCATTATACTACATTTTTCCGATATTTCAACTGCTGCATATAATTTTTTGTAGAAAAACATGTATATATATGTTATAATTAAGAAAATCATAAAAAGGACAGATGATATGAGGATACTGAAAACTTCGCCGTCAGAGGACGGCTTTATGATGCCTGCCGAATTTTCACGTCACAGCGGCTGTATAATGATATTTCCGCACAGACGCGATTCATGGCAGAACGGCGCTTATGCCGCAAGAAAAGCCTTTGCGGAAGTCATAAATATTATTTCTCTTTCGGAAAAAGTGACTGTCTGCGCAAGATATGAGGACTACGACAGCGCAAGAAAAATGCTCCCCGAAAGAGTACGGGTAATTGAAATGGAGTCCGACGACTCATGGGCAAGAGATGTCGCGCCTACATTCGTTACAAACGGCTCGGAGATAAGGGGGATAGACTGGGGCTTCAACGCATGGGGCGGTCTGCATGACGGACTTTACTTTCCCTGGGACAAGGATAATAAAATGGCAAGAAAGCTCTGTGACGTGCTTGACGTTGATGTATATGACAAGCGCAGCTTCATACTCGAAGGCGGCTCGATACATTCAGACGGTCAGGGCACTGTACTTACAACAGAAGCTTGTCTTTTGAGCGGCGGAAGAAATCCGCAGCTAACAAAACAGCAGATAGAGCAGGAGCTTAAAAATTCTCTCGGCGCAAAAAAAGTCATCTGGCTCAAATCGGGAATATATAATGATGAAACGAATGAACATGTCGATAATATATGTGCATTCACAGCGCCCGGAGAAGTTGTGCTTGCATGGACGGATGATGAAAGCGACCCGCAGTATGAGATGTCGAAAAGCTGTCTTGACATTCTCGAAAACAGCACAGATGCATGCGGACGAAAAATAAAAGTCCATAAGCTCCCGCTGCCCAAGCCCGTAACGATAACCGCAGAGGAATGTGCAGGACTTGATGATATGGACGGTGAGCCTACACGAACTCCCGGAGAGCGTCTTGCCGCCTCTTACGTTAATTTCTACATCTCAAACAAGCATATCATATGTCCGCAGTTTGACGATAAAAACGACAAAACAGCGCTTGAAATACTTGCAAAGCTGTTCCCGACAAGAACTGTTGTCGGAGTATATGCAAGAGATATACTCATAGGCGGAGGAAACATCCACTGCATAACCCAGCAGATACCGGCAATATAAATTAATATGCATGATACGGAGGAAAACACGATGAATAAAATAAAGGCTGCGGCAGTTCAGATGTCAATGTGCTGCAATCCGGAGGAAAATATCTATAAGGCTGAATGTATGATAAGAAAAGCCGCTGACGAGGGCGCAAACATAATTCTTCTGCCTGAGCTTTTTGAAACAAAATATTTCTGTCAGGAGAGAAACTACGGCTATTACAAGCTTGCAAGGACTCTTGATGAAAACATGGCTGTAAGGCGTTTCAAAGACGTTGCAGGCTCGCTCGGCGTTGTCATACCCGTCAGCTTTTTTGAAAGAGATGTAAACAACACCTATAACACGACCGCCGTAATAGATGCAGACGGCTCTGTTTTGGGTGTCTACAGAAAAACACATATACCGGACGACCAGTTCTATCAGGAAAAATTCTATTTCACACCCGGAGATACAGGCTTCAAGGCCTGGAAAACACGCTTCGGAACTATCGGTGTAGGAATATGCTGGGACCAGTGGTTCCCTGAATGTGCAAGGAGCATGGCTCTCATGGGCGCCGACATACTTCTCTATCCTACGGCTATAGGCTCCGAGCCTATACTTGACATTGACAGCATGCCGCACTGGCGCAGAGTTATGCAGGGACATTCTGCCGCAAACATAACTCCCGTTATAGCCGCGAACCGTGTCGGCACGGAAAAAGTCTATCCGTGTGAGGAAAACAATAACCAGTCGTCCTCTCTCTGCTTCTACGGCTCATCATTTATGACAGACGAAACGGGAGAAATAATATCATCAGCCGACCGCACAAGCGAAACCGTAATATATGCGGAATACGACCTTGAAAAAATACGTGAAATGCGAATGAGCTGGGGACTTTTCCGTGACAGAAGACCTGATATGTACTCTCCGATAACAGCAACAAAAAGTTAAGCTCTGTTGTCGTTGTTTCATTGACTGCGTTCTTTATCTATGTCAGCATATACCATAAACAACAGAATATCTTATAAGCCAAGCGTTAACAAAAAAGCAGGCATGATATCCAGCCGGATATCATGCCTGTAATTTTATGCTATCTGCCCGTCAGAAAGAACTGACGAGAAATCTTTGAGCATTATTTGAGAATTACTTATTAATTAAAATATTTAACGCCGCTTTCAAATATCTTCTGGTCTTTCTCAAACGGTACATTGAAGTAGAGATCGTCACCCTTACGCTCGGAGTGTCCCATCTTTCCAAGAACACGTCCGTCAGGGCTTGTTATACCCTCGACAGCGCATACAGAACCGTTCGGATTGTACTCTATATCTGATGCGACATTTCCGTTCGGGTCAACATACTGAGTTGCTATCTGACCATTGGCAATAAGCTTGTTGAGTGTTTCATCATCGGCAACAAATCTGCCCTCGCCGTGTGATATCGGTACTGCATGGATATCGCCTGCATTTACCATTGAGAACCACGGTGATTTTACAGATGTTACTCTTGTATATGCCATTCTTGAAATATGTCTGCCTACAGTATTGAATGTAAGTGTCGGGTCGTTTTCTTTAAGGTCGGTTATCTCGCCGTAAGGCACAAGACCAAGCTTTATAAGCGCCTGGAAGCCGTTGCAGATACCAAGCATGAGTCCGTCACGCTTTTTAAGAAGTGTATTTACAGCCTCGGAAACTCTCGGATTTCTGAAAGTAGTTGCTATGAACTTGCCCGAACCGTCAGGCTCGTCACCGCCGGAAAATCCGCCGGGAAGCATTATCATCTGAGACTGCTCTATAAGACGTACCATTTCATCTATGGTTTCTTCGATAGCCGACGGAGTGAGGTTTCTTACTATGAGAAGCTGCGGCTCTGCGCCTGCCTTTGAAAATGCTCTTGCTGTGTCCACCTCGCAGTTAGTGCCGGGGAATACGGGGATAAATACCTTTGGTTTGGCTGTTTTTATCAACGGTGAAGATGTATTGCGCTCTTTGTAAAGCGGTACGTCCTTTTTGTTTTCGGGGCATGCTGCTTTTACAGGGAACACGCCTTCAAGCTTTCCTGTCCATGCATAGATAAGCTCATCTATTGCAAGGCTTGTGCCGTTGACTGTTATACAGCCGTCATCTGTGGTCGTACCAAGCTCATAATAAAGAACATTTTCAAGCTCTGCGCCGTCAGCAAGCTCGATAACGAGTGAACCGCTGAGAGGTGCGAAAAGCTCATCATTTGTAAGTGTATTTGCGAACTTAAAGCCTGTCTTATTGCCGAAGCTCATCTTTGCGACACAGGCTGCTGCGCCGCCCTCTTTTACTGTTGAAGCGGCAAGAACCTTTCCGCCGTCCATGAGCGCATAAACAGCTCTGTACATATCTTTGAGCTTTTCCCAATCGGGCATGAGAGTTTCCTTATCCTCCGGAACAGGAACATATATTACTCTTGAACCGCTCTTTTTGAACTCTGCGGAAACAGTCTTTGAAGCCTTAGTCATAGCTACCGCAAAGCTTACAAGTGTCGGCGGTACATCAAGGTCTTCAAATGAGCCTGACATACTGTCCTTACCGCCTATCGAAGGCAGTCCCAACTTTATCTGAGCGACAAGCGAACCCAAAAGCGCTGCGGCAGGCTTGCCCCATCTTGACGGCACATCATGCAGACGCTCAAAATATTCCTGGAAGGTAAGTCTTGCAGTGAGCGGGTTCGCACCTATAGCAAGAAGCTTTGAAAGTGACTCCACTACTGCATAAGCTGAACCGTGGAACGGGCTCCATCTTGAAACCCCTGGTATATAACCGTAAGCCATAGCTGTAGCGTCATCTGTTTCACCTTCAAGAAGCGGTATCTTTGCAGCCATAGCATCTTCGGGTGTGAGCTGTGTAACGCCGCCGAAAGGCATGAGTACGGTTGCTGCGCCGATACTTGCGTCAAATCTCTCACAAAGTCCCTTCTGTGAGCATACCTCAAGTCTTGAAAGGTTAGCCTTGAAAGCCTCGGCAGCGTTCATGCCTTCAAGCGCTTTCGGAGCAAGCTTTCTGTAGCAGCTATCCTTATCGGGAGCTGTTATATAAGCCTGAGCTGTCTGTGTAACGCCGTTGGTATTGAGGAATTTTCTGCTGAGGTCAACAATAGTCTTTCCTCTCCAGTGCATTACAAGACGAGGATTTTCCGTAACAACAGCAACAGCCGTTGCTTCAAGATTTTCCTTGTCCGACTCTGCTATGAATGCGTCAACGTCCTTCGGGTCGAGTACAACTGCCATTCTCTCCTGCGACTCGGAAATAGCAAGCTCTGTTCCGTCAAGACCGTCATATTTTTTAGTTACTTTATCAAGGTCTACTGTAAGACCGTCAGCAAGCTCGCCTATGGCAACACAAACGCCGCCTGCGCCGAAATCGTTGCAGCGCTTTATCATAGTTGATACTCTGCTGTTCCTGAAAAGTCTCTGTATCTTTCTTTCTGTCGGCGGATTGCCTTTTTGTACCTCTGCGCCGCATGTTTCTATTGAATCGGCAGTATGAGCCTTTGAAGAGCCTGTTGCGCCGCCGCAGCCGTCACGGCCTGTTCTGCCGCCCAAAAGAACTATTATATCATCGGGAGCAGGCACATCGCGTACTACATTTGCCTTTGGTGATGCGCCTATTACTGCGCCTATCTCAAGTCTTTTTGCAACATAGCCCTGGTCGTAAAGCTCTGTTACCTGACCTGTTGCAAGACCTATCTGGTTTCCGTATGAGCTGTAGCCTGCCGCTGCACCCGTTGTTATCTTTCTTGACGGGAGCTTTCCGGGCATTGTTTTCTCAAACGGAACAGTCGGGTCGCCCGAACCTGTTACACGCATAGCCTGATATACATAAGCTCTGCCTGAAAGCGGGTCTCTTATTGCGCCGCCAAGACATGTTGCAGCGCCGCCGAAAGGCTCTATCTCTGTCGGGTGGTTATGTGTCTCGTTCTTGAACTGTACGAGCCACTGCTCTGTTTTGCCGTCTATAGTCACGGGTACTTCTATCGAGCAGGCATTTATCTCGTCGCTCTGGTCGAGGTCGGGAATAAGTCCTCTCTTTTTGAGAAGCTTCATTCCTGCAAGCGCCATATCCATAAGTGATACGTCCCTTGTCGTATCCTTTCCGTATATTTCATCACGGCTGTCATAATAAAGCTGCAAAGCGTCCTCTATTGTCTTTGAGAGTATGCCCTTTTCTATTTCTACCTTTTCAAGTCTTGTAAGGAATGTAGTATGGCGGCAGTGGTCAGACCAGTATGTATCTATAACTCTCAGCTCTGTAACTGTCGGGTCTCTGTGTTCATCGTCACGGAAGTAATCACGGCAGAATTTAAGGTCTGAAAGTGTCATTGCAAAGCCCATTGAAGAATAGTACTTCTGCATTTCATCGTCATCCCATGATATAAAGCCTTCTATGACTGCAACATCATCGGGTATGTCTGCCTTCATATCAAGTGACAGCGGCTTATCGAGAGATGCAAGTCTTGACTCAACCGGATTGATAAGATAATGCTGTATTTTAAGGAAATCATCATCACTGATATCGCCCTTGACGGCAACAAGCTTTGCGCTCACTACCTTTGGTCTTTCGCCCTGAGTAAGCAGCTGAACGCACTGAGCTGCGGAGTCTGCTCTCTGGTCATACTGACCCGGAAGATACTCCATAGCGAACACACGGAAATCCTTATCTTCGGGAAGTACTTCATCATAAACCATATCAGCATTTGTTTCGCTGAGAATAGTATTCTTTGCCCTTTCAAAGCTTTCGCCTTCAAGGCCGCTTATATCATAACGGTTTATCATCCTGACTTTTTCTATAGCTGTAAGTCCAAGATTATTTCTGAGATCGGCCATAAGATTTGATGCTTCAACATCGAATCCGTCACGCTTCTCAACAAAAATTCTTTTTACTTCACCCATCCAAAACACCCCTTAAATTAATTAACAATTAACAATTAATAATGAATAATTACATCATTTATCGTTCACTACAATTCTATCATACAGCACATGCCTTTTCAAGTCAAATTCCAACAAAAAAACAAAAATCGGGTACGGCACGCGCACCCGATTTTTGTAAAAGGAAGGGATAATGAAAAAATGGAGATATTATACAATTAGTACATAAACAATAAAGATAGTTGATAATTTCTATCTGTATATTATAATATCACACCTTTTTTTATTTTTTAATACTTTATTTGATATTTTTTTAAATTTATTTTCATTCTATAACCCATTATTAATTGTTCACAGGTTGTCGTCTATAAGTCTGACCTTTACTTCAAAGCTGAACGGTCTTTCTGAAATTTTAGTCGCTGACCTGAAAAGCTTTAATGTAACTTCATCACCGGGCTTATATCGGCTGAGCTGGTCTATAAATTCATAGGATGTTTTTACCTCAACACCGTTTATCTCTGTTATGATATCCTTTATCTTAGCGCTTGTATCTGAAAGAGGACTGTATGAATATATATTTGTTATTACCATGCCCTGCGGTACGTTGTTTTTTCTTGACTGATAAAGATTGCATGTAGTTCCCTCAATGCCGAGAGTTCCCCTGTCGTTTACATAGCCGTACTTTATCAGCTTATTGACTATCTCTACGACCTTATTGCTGGGTATTGAAAAGCCCATGCCCTCATAGTCCGTTGCAACGAGCTTGGATGTATTCATGCCTATTACCTGACCGGCGTTATTTACAAGCGCACCGCCTGAGTTTCCCGGATTTATAGCCGCATCCGTCTGTATATATTTCACATAGCCGTTTGTTGAAAGTATCCTGTTGACTGCCGAAACAGTTCCCTTTGTAAGTGAGTTTGAAAACGCCGAACCGCCCGGATTGCCTATAGCATAGACGTCCTGTCCGACAAAAAGCGTATCGGAATTTGCGAAGTCGGCCGCCGAAAGCCCCTCTGCCGATATCTTTATAACTGCGATATCCGTTTTCTTGTCCACGCCTATTATCGTACCGAGATACTGTTCTCCATCGCTGAGAGTTATAACTACACCCGTACCGGTGTTATCATTTACAACATGACTGTTTGTCGCTATATATCCGTCATCGGATATTATTATTCCGGAGCCTTCTCCGCTCTGACTTACGGTATAATCTGCGCCGGACGGATAAGCTGTTATGCAAACAACAGAAGGTGAGGCATTTTTAAATGCTGTATTTGCGGCATTTGAACCGGTCTCTCCTATCGTCTCATGCGTAGATATCTGCGGACCGTCAGGGTCAGCCGAAACATCGGGTGCTTTGGGAATAGACACATCAGCCGCATATGAGGACTCAACATTTTCGTTAAAGGGTATATAGCTCTCCTTTTTGCTGAGTTCTTCTTCAAGCTTTGTCCTGTGGGATATATTGAATATCAGGTAAACAGACATAGCAACAAAGACCAATGAGATCACCCAAAGGAAAAAGCCTGTCATTCCGCTTCTTTTCGGGTGTTCATGAGGAACAGGTCTGTAATAATACTGCATATTGTTCGCCGCATTATTTACGTTTGCATCATTGACAAAATTATTATAATAAGGCGAACCGTTTGCAGCAGGCGGTCTTTCATACCTCATAGGAGCGCCCTGTTCAAAATGTCCTGTATCGTTATTTTCAATATTGTTCTGCGGATGTTCATTCATACCGCCGAATCCGTCATTAAAGCCGTCCGGCATTTACGCTCCACTCCTTTTCATCAGCCCTGCAAATTTTTTCTGTCCGTCTTTTTGTTTGTATTTTTCTTTGGCAGATAGAAATCAAATTCCGTGTACTCACCATACACACTGTCTGCAGATATATCTCCGCCGTGAAGTCTTATTATGCTCCTTACAAGATACAATCCAAGACCAAGACCTTTTTTATCCTTGCTGCGCGACTTGTCTGTCTTATAAAATCTTCCGAAAACAAGATCTATCTCCGATTTTTTTATTCCTATGCCGCTGTTCTTTATTATGAAATTTGTCTGCTCAGGTGTTTCTATAATATCGAATTTTATATATCCGCCTTCATTGGTAAATTTTACCGCATTTTCTATAAGATTATACACTACCTGATAAATAAGGTCCTTATCGCCGTAAACAGTTTTAGGAGTTAGTTCTTCAAGTCCTCTTATATCTATATTTTTATTTTCTATCTCACGTTCAAACGTTATTACAATAGTGACAAGCGTATCAAGAAGGTCAAACTTCTGATAATTCAGTTTAAGCTCTCCGCTGTCTATCCTCGAAAGGTCAAGCATTGAGCGCACAAGCCTTGAAAGGCGCTTTACTTCTTCAGAAACTATATGTAAATAATAATCCTGTTTTTCCGAAGGTATAGTTCCGTCAAGTATGCCGTCGATAAATCCGGCAATAGTAGTCATAGGCGTTTTCAGTTCATGTGATACGTTGGCAACAAAGCTTTTTCTCGTTATCTCTGATGACGAGAGCGATTCCGCCATATTATTGAACGACTGCGCAAGCTCTCCTATCTCATCATTTGAGGAAGCATTTACTCTTACGCTGAAATCTCCCTTTCCGAACTGTTTTGCCGCCTGCGCCATTTGTTTGAGCGGCTTCACCATATTATACGAAAACAGTCCTATCGCAAGTATCGACATAGAGAGAGTAGCTATAGCTGAAAGAAGGAATATATTGAACACCATTCTTGTTACATTTTCAACGTCATCAGTCCCTATGCTGACTATGACCGTACCCACTGCGATATCCTTTGCATTTGTATAAACAGGATATGCCGAAGAGTATCTTTCCGAATTATAAACTCCGCTGAGATCACCCTTGCTGTAATAATAGGTATTCTTAACAGTCTGGTCTATTATATCCTGATCAACTTTAGGATTTTTTATATCATCGATATTATTGGTTATTGATATAAGGGAATTGCCTTTAAGGTCAGTGATTATTATATCAACACCTACATCAGAAGAATACATAGTAAGAAATGTTTTTACATACTCTGTATATTTGCTGTCTATCCACAGAGGAAGGACCTCTATCTCGGTATCGTTCCATTCCTTCATAGTCACATTAGGACGTATATACTGAGAAATGT
The DNA here is from genome assembly GCA_900321195.1 of uncultured Eubacteriales bacterium. GTDB lineage: Bacteria > Bacillota > Clostridia > Oscillospirales > Acutalibacteraceae > UBA1213. Next base: position 1,148 of record ONVG01000023.1, on the reverse strand, counting down.
TTACCGCATGATTTCGCAGCACCTTTTTCTTTTCATTTGTCCAGTATTTTGATATAGTCAGCGTAAGTATTATTCCGAGGACAAGAAAGCTCACGAATATTATCAGCACGCTGACATTCATATATTTAAGAAAAAGCGACTTGCTCGAAAAAAATTTAAATTTATTCTTTAGTTTCAAACTTATAACCTACTCCCCATACGGTCTTTAATGCCCATTTATCGGAAACTCCCTCAAGCTTTTCTCTGAGTCTTTTTATATGGACATCAACTGTTCTTGAATCGCCGTAATAATCAAATCCCCACACCTCATCAAGAAGCTGGTCTCTTGTAAACACCCTGTTTGGATTGCTTGCCATGTGGTAGATAAGCTCCATTTCTTTCGGCGGAGTATCTATTTGCTCGCCCTTTACTCTAAGCTCGTAATTTGTAAGATTTATAACAAGACCGTCATAGCTGACTTCTTTCTTCTTTGTGCCGGTTATATCCTCAATATGAGTATTGCCGCCCATGCGTCTTAATACTGCCTTTATTCTTGCGACTATCTCCTTTGTTTCAAACGGCTTTACAACATAGTCATCTGCGCCGAGTTCAAGACCGAGTACCTTATCGAAAACTTCGCCCTTAGCGGTAAGCATTATTATAGGGCACTGAGAAGTTTTTCTTATTTCACGGCACACCTGCCAGCCGTCGAGCACAGGGAGCATTATATCGAGCATTACGAGGTCAGGCTTTTCGGTCTTAAATTTAGTAACAGCCTGTCCGCCGTCGTTAGCTATTACTACCTCATAGCCCTCTTTTTCTATATACAGCCTCAGCAGTTCGCATATATTAATATCATCATCCACCACAAGTATTTTTCCCATACTCACAACAAACACCCCTTTTATTAGTTCAAAGCTAAAACTTTTATATTATTGTAACACAAAAAGTTAAAAGTTAAAAGTTAAAAGTTAAAAGTTTTTTGTAATTTTTTAAATTTTGGACAGATAAGCAATAAAAGTCCCCGTCAGTTTTTTGGCTAACGGGAACTTTTATTAATTATTAATTATTACCTGAATCCGTGAAACTCAAAAGAACGACAACCCCGAAACGCTGATTACAAGCCGAAAAACAAAGCAGAAAACCACATCTTTTATGCACCCAAAAGG
>ONVG01000097.1 GCA_900321195.1 uncultured Eubacteriales bacterium | reverse complement strand
AAAGCATCGTGAATCCTGGAATTAAGGTAGTCCATAAGTTTCTTGCCGCAAAAACTTCCGTCAGAAGTTGTCATACATGCAAAATTTCCATCCTCCTCCATGGGAATGCATCCGTGATAAAGAAGATTATCATTATACCGCAGATACATGCTTCCCTTATCTATTATAAACCGGATATGCTTCTGTAATCTGCTGCTGTTTATAAAGGCTGTTTTAAGGCTGCTTATTATTTCCGTTTCTTCATCCGTATAGCTGTAGGGATTTCTTCCGCCGACAGTCGGAAGGTCTGTGTCGTTTACTTTATATTCATTGCCGTCTATAATAATATTCCCGTTTTCCTTGTCTATCTTATCAAGAAGAAGTCTGTCCTTCATTTCATATTCGGGATGACGGAGAATTATCTGTCCCTCAGCCTTGAACTGTATAACAGATATCGCCTTGAGCGCTTTATCGGTTATACTGCCGTTTTTATATGTTTCACCTGCAAATACAGTCAGCTTTCTAAGGCTTATCCCGTATCCGCTTTCGAGTATATCGAGAGTGTCATACTTTATGCAGTTCCTCACAACATTGGCTATACAGGCTTCATTTCCTGCCGCTGCGCCTATCCAGAGTATATCGTGATTTCCCCATTGTATATCGAGTGAATGATGTCCCATGAGAAGATCAAGTATCTTGTCGGCATTTGCTCCCCTGTCAAATATGTCTCCGACTATATGAAGATGGTCAACCGCAAGACGCTTGATAAGTCCTGCAAGCGCACATATAAAATCATCTGCGTCTATACCGATTATGCTGTCAAGTATTTTTTCGTGGTAGAGTATCTGATTATCGTCCTCGTCCTTCTGAGCATGGAGAAGCTCATCTATGATATAAGCATAATCCTTCGGCATTGCTTTGCGGACCTTTGAGCGTGTATATTTTGACGAGAGCAGACCTGCTATTTCTATCATACGGTTAATGATAAGTCTGTATCTGTCAGGGCTGATAACTCTTTCTTTTTTGATAAGACTCAGCTTTTCTTTAGGGTAATATATTATCGTGCATATTTCTTCTATCTCAATGTCCGAAAGCCTGTCTCCGTAAAGCATATCGGCTTTTTCACGGATAACTCCCGCGCAGTTATTGAGTATATGACAGAAAGCCTCATACTCTCCGTGTATATCGCTCATAAAATGCTCCGTACCTTTTGGAAGATTAAGTATCGCGGAAAGATTTATTATTTCTCTCAGAAGTGACCTCATTGTAGGATATTTTTCCGAAAGCAGTCTTATGTATTTATCATTTCGTTCCATAGCGCGCCCTCCGTTCATATTAAAGTTTTAAGTTATTTTATCATAGGTTTATGAATACAAAGTGAATTGCCGGAACATGAATTATGAATTATCAGGCGGACAAAAAAATCCCCATCCTGTCCGGACGGGAATTTTTTGTGTTTTATTCATTTTCTGATATTTCGTTATTTTGCAGTCTTTCAGCTTTGGCTTTTTTTCTCTGACTGTTCTTATATTCAATGTAGTGAACAATAGATGTTATGCCTGTCAGTGTGGCGGCGGCTCCCATTGTGATTATTATAAGCGCGAGTATTGATTTCTTTTCCATGATACCAAAGAAAATACCGTTTATCGTGAATGGTATTCCTGCAAGCAGAGGTATTATCGCTGACGAGATCTTGAATTTTTCTTCTCCGCTGTCGTCAATATCACTTTCATTATCATTTACGCCTTTTATTTTTCTGAACTGTATAAGCTTGTATATCGCTATCATAAGTATAGGTATCGAAAATGAGATATAGAATATACCTCTGTACTGCATCGTCCTTGTCCAGATGTGTAAGTTGTCCTCCGAGCTGCAGTATATATCAATTATCTCTCCTACATTCCATGAGCCTTCATACTGTCCCAAAGGAACATCTGTATATTCCTTGCCGTCAACGGTGTATTTTACAAATGTCAAAGGATTTTCATCATCCATAACAGGCGCTTTGAAGCCTGTTATTACAGCCTTGCATTCTATCGCATTTTCAGGCAGCTTCAGACTTTGCAAATGAATAAACAGACCGTATGCAAAGAGCAGGGTTCCAAGTATCAGCAGCGCAAGACTTCCTCTCATTCCGATACGGTCAATGGAAAGACGTTTCATATATCTTCCTCCGTTCATTTTTGCTGTTTATTTTATTCGGGTATAAGCTCAACAATAACTGTCCGCGATGTACGATTATAGAATATCGTATTATCATAATCATTATCGGTATTTTGACGTATGAACTCATCAGCCCATTTTTCCCATAAGTCACGAGCTTTGTTGTAGTCCTCAAGAGCTTCAAGCTGTATCGATACAGCGACATTCTCACCGTCTTTAAAGCGGCTGGAAAGTATCTCATATACTCTGTTTTCTATGTCACTGCCGCTTTTAATAAGCGAATCATCAAGTACGTGATAGTTCAGCTTATCAGATACACATTCGGGTACTCCCATTTTTGCAAAGTCGGAAATAAGCTCCCTCGACTGATAGATAAATTTATCATCGGAATTCATAAATCCGTAAAGCGGAAGGGTATCGAAATTATATTCATCACTCAGATTATCGGCGGTAACATCAACATGATACCAGTCACCGTCTATATTTACGATATTCCATGAATGATTTGAATATGCGCCGTTGTTTTCCCATAACGGAACGCCGACAACTGTTATGCAGTCTATTCCAAGCTCGCGCATACAAAGCATGAATGCCTTGCTTATCCCTTCGCATCTTGCCTTATGCTCGATAAGTGCGCCGTACACAGAACCGGAGTTTGCAGTATATTCATCATACATACAGTTTTGGAAAATATAGTCATAGACATATTTTTCCTTTTCGTAATCGCTTTTTCCTTTGAGCTTTGTTCTGAGATCATCAAAAAATTCTTTAAGCTCCTCACAGCACTTCTTATATTTTTCACTGTTCATATTATAATAAAGACCAACGCTGTGAGCATAGCTTTCATCTTCATTATATGAAGGACTGTAATCGCCCATTACATTTATAAGTTCGGGACAGTCATAGTTCAATATCTGCATTAGCTTATCAAGCATTTCTGAGGGTATCTCGTTTTTGAAAACGACCTTTTTCTTGTTTTCTCTTACAGCACTATATAATTCCTCAAAAGCTTCAAGCTCCGTATCGTTAAGCTTGCCTGCAAAATACTTTGAGGATATGACAGCTTTTTCTTCATTATCAGAGGATATTTCAGAATTTTCGGATATTTCGGAAATTTCAGAAGCTTTCGGGCTTTCCGAAACGATACTGCTTTCATGCGACACCTCGGAAACTGCTTTTGATACATCCGTACTTTCGGATGTATCATCTTTTGAAGTGCTGCTGCTTTCCTGTACTGTACTGCTCTGTAAAACCGTACTGATTTTTGACTCATCGTTTTTGCCTGAGCTGTCATTGACAGCGGAACATCCGCCAAGACATATCAAAGCTGAAAGGATAACAGGAAGCGCTCTGTTTAACTTTATCATGTATTTCACCTCATATCATGTTTCAGTTCTGAAACGGGTCATCTCCGCCTTCATCATAGCCTGAATATGTTTCAAACGGATCATACTGCTTATCCATAGGATTGTTTGAATTCGGAGGGGGAGCAGGCGAAACATATCCGGTATTATTATAATCATTATATTCCTGATATGTGCTTTCAGCGCTGTATGACGCATCATCAAGCTTTTTATCGTATTCATATATAGCGTTATAGTCGATATTATTGTCGGCAAACGGATTAAGGTCAACATTGTTCTTTTCGCTGCCGTCATAGCCTTCATATGCGTCTGTTGAATTATATTCTATACCGTCTGCTGTACGCGGCGCATATTTTTTTTCTTCCTCTATCTTTAAAGCAAGCTTTCTTCTGTTGTCAAGAATATCGATAAGCTTTGATGACATTATAAGTCCCGCAATAGAAAGTACCACAAGCGAAGCCCAGAGTATATAGTTTACAAGTCTGTTGTTAGAATCGGGGTCATTCGCAAGAAAAAACACTCCTTCATTGCTGCTGTCATATTTAAGCTTTATAATGTCGCCCTCTTTGCATTTAGGCACATCATTTATAGGAATGCCGTCATAGACCTTTCCGTCATCAAGCTTGACATATACGACTATATCATACTGAGTAAATTCCGAACCGTTATCTCTTATCTGAGTATGTCCGTAAACCTCCATGACCTTTCCCATAACTCTTGTCATATCATCAGAAACAGCTGCATTTTCAACATCGTGCTTTATTGTCAGATGCAGAGCAAAGATAGATACAACAAGCAAAATGCCGAAGATCGCCATAGAAAAATATTTATTCTTTATAAAATTTTTAACAGACTTCAATCAATATCCCCACACTTTTAATTTTTACAGCGAGAAACAAAGCTCCGCTGAATATACATATTATATAATAATATAAAATCCCAAAAATTTCAATAGTTTTATTTTCTTAATCAAGGAAATCAATTTACGAATAAATTTTATCCGTCAGTTATGGGGGGGAAACCTTTTCCTGCGAAAAAAGGCTTTTTCCATTTTTTTATATTAAAAAAAGGGATAATACCTCAAAAAAAGAGATATATCCCCGTTGATTTGCTCCTTATTTTGTTTTGCTTTCGTTCCATAATGTACCGTCCTGAGATACGGCGGAAAAAAGCCATGCTATATATTCGGTATAATATGGTATGAATTTTCCGTCGGCTATCATGGAAAGTATCTTTTCCTTGTCAGCCCAGCCGACATCCTTTACTTCATCCTGCTGTATAGTCAGCTCTGAAATATCGGTATCACGCTTTACTATATATATGTCGTCAAAGCCTTCGTCAAAATTCATGGTTGCGGCAGGTCTTTTGTTTGCAAGATGTATATACAGTCCAAGCTCCTCATATACTTCACGCTGAGCCGCCATCTCACTTGTTTCTCCGCTCTCTACCTGACCGCCTGCGGATATGTCCCACATATCAGGAAATACCGTCTTTGTACTCTGACGCTGCTGTATCAGCATTTCGCCCTTGCTGTTGAATATACATACATGCACAACTATGCGGTATGTTTCTTCCGGCAGCTTTGAACCTCTCTGTACGGCCATTCCGGTCGGTATCCTGTTTTTATCATACAGGTCTATATATTCATACTCCAAAACCAATCGCCTCCGATATCATATTTTGTCTGCTATTTCGCCCTGCTTTTTGTATATGCTGTTTGCGGCTACAGTTCCTCTTACCATTGACAGCGGATAAACTGTTGTGTTCCTGCCTAAAACTGTTCCGGGATTGAGTACGGAATTACAGCCGACTTCTACATTATCTCCGACTATTGCACCGAACTTTTTAAGCTCTGTATAAAGCTTTCCTTCCTCAACAGGTATAGTTACTATGCTGCGGTCGGATTTGAGATTTGAAGTTATAGCTCCCGCACCCAGATGTGCTTTATAGCCGAGTATCGAATCACCGATATAATTATAATGCGGTACCTGAGCATTATCGAAAATAATGCAGTTTTTAAGCTCTGTCGAATTGCCGATTACAGAACCGCGTCCGACTATAGCGCTTCCTCTTATGAATGCACAGTGGCGTATCTCTGCGCCTTCACATATTATAAGAGGACCGTGAAGATATGCTGTAGGCGCAACAGTTGCTTTTTTTGATACCCAAATATCATCCGCTTTCTTTTCATATTCATCCTCGGAAAGCGTACTGCCGAGCTTTAAAATAAAATCCGATATTTTCGTAAGCGCCTCCCAGGGATATGTCAGACCGTCAAAAATATCAGCAGCTATTGTTTTTGTAAGGTCAAGAAGATTTTCTATCCTCAGTTCATCATTCATTTTAATTGTACCTCCATACACGCGGTCATCACGGAATTTTCCCGCAAGAAAAACTATCTCCTTTGTTTCCGTTTTTATCTTATAGAATGAGAAGCTGTAAGGCTTCTTATCGAGCGGGTCAAGGACTATATCGCATTCTCCGAGGGACTGCCATTTGTATGCAAAGACATCCACTCCTTGAATGCAGAATCTTATGCCGTCCGAGCGTCCCAAAAAAGTATATTTTTTCATAATGTCACTCCTGTAATGTCAGTCTGCCGCTGTAGGCTCGATGCTTGTTATCCTGTAATCGTCACCCGAAACGACAAAAGTAAAAAGCTCTCTGCGTCTGTATTTTCCCGGTGGAGATATACTTCCGTCCTCTGTGATGTGCGAGCCTGAATATATCAGCGTATATTCGGCTGCCGCCTGTACTTTATCGCCTTTTAAACGTATGCCGTCAAGATATATTTTGTCAAGCCTTGCGCTTTCAAGCTCATCCGTAATATCATCAAATGCTGTTTGGTCATTGTAAAGCGGAAGTTCATCCGATGAACACGCCGCAAGTTCGGAAATACTGTGATGCTCAAGCGCTGTAAGATAGCTTTGAAGCACCTCTTTTATTTTTTCCTCACGTGAAGTATCAGGCTCTGCGGCGATATAGCCTGTTTTTTCGGGACTTACCTCCGATATTTTTTCTTCTCCTCCGCATCCGCAAAGAGAAAACATAAAAAACGACAAAGCAAAGCACATCAGCTTTTTCACAGTTTTTTTCATATCATACCACGCATGCGAAGATAGTAGACTATAAGATCGACACATTTTGACGCTCCCAATTCACCGCTGTTTATACAAAGATTGTAATTATTCGGGTCGCCCCATTTTGTATCCGAGTAATAATTATAGTAGTTTGCTCTCGTCTTATCTACCCTGTTTATTACAGACCTTGCCTTTTCCTTCGGGACCTTATGAACATCAACGGCATATTTTATGCGCTTTTCGATATCCGCATAAATAAAAAGCTTAATGCAGTCTTTTCTGTCTGCAAGAACATGGTCGGCGCATCTTCCGACTATAACACAGGGCTGTTCAGCGACCTTTTTAATAACATCGTGCTGTATCATATATATCCTGTCATTCATAGATACCATAGGCGACATGCCGTACTCACTGTCTATAGTTGCAGCTGCGCCCATTGAAAGCGCATAAAGCAGACTGTTCGACGCTTTTTCATCGTATTTCTCAAATATTTCAGGACTGACACCGCTTTCCTTTGCAGCTATATTCAAAAGCTCCTTATCATAAAAGGGTATTCTGAGCGATTCCGCAAGCGCTCTTCCTATAGCTCTTCCGCCGCTTCCATACTGTCTTGCAATAGTTATTACCATAAAAAAGCACCTCCAATTTAAGCTTTTTAATATTATAGCATAATTTTACAGAAATTCCAATAGCATTATTGTAAGTTTTGGTCAAGAATGTTGCAGTGAATTTTAATCATAATAATAAAATAAACGAAAAAATTTATCCTATAACGATGAAATATTATCAAATATCCGAAAATAAAAAATACGTTGATATTTTCCAACAAATATTATATACTGTTAATGGCAAAAGCAACATGACAAAAAATAAAATATTCGGGAGGATGACAAAATGTCAAGAACTGCAATTGCAACCGACAGTAACAGCGGTATCACGCAATCAAGGGCAAAAAAAATGGGTGTGTATGTACTTCCAATGTCCTTTCAGGTAAATGACAAGAATTATTATGAGGAAGTAGACCTTTCCCAGAAGGATTTTTATAAGCTTATCTCCGAATCAAAGACCACCGTTTCCACAACTCAGCCTTCTCCTACCGAGCTTTCGGATTTCTGGAGAAAGATACTTAAAGAATATGATGAGCTTGTTTACATACCGATGTCATCGGGACTCAGCAGCTCATGTACGACAGCTTCTTTTATAGCAAAGGATTTCGGCGGCAGAGTACATGTTGTAAACAATCAAAGGATATCTGTAACACAGTACCAGTCAGTCGTTGACGCTCTTGAAATGACAAAGCAGGGAATTTCCGGAAAGAAGATAAAAAACATACTCGAAAAGGATAAGATTGAATCGAGTATATATATAACCGTGAATGACCTCAGCTATCTCAAAAAAGGCGGAAGGATAACAACAGCTGCTGCGCTTATTGCAAGCGTTATGAATCTGAAGCCCGTTTTGCAGATACAGGGTGAAAAGCTTGACGCATTCTCAAAATGCAGAGGAATGAAAGCTGCCAAGCAGATAATGATAGACGCTATGCGAAAGGATTTTGAAGGACGCTTCAAGGAATATGTCGATAATGGCGAGATGGTGCTTATGTATTCATATTCCGACATGCCTAATGACGAAGTAGAGCGCTGGAAAAAGGAAATAGAGGCTGCTTTCCCCGGCTTCAAGCTGAAAGGAGCGCCGCTTTCTCTGAGTATCGGCTGTCATATAGGTCCAGGCTCACTGGCTATAGCATGTTCGCATATCTCAAAGGCATGATTTTAAAAAACAAACAAAATCGGACTGTACCGCTATGATACAGTCCGATTTTTTGTTAGGAGAAATTTATGAAAATGTACTTGCAATCAAATCAGTTCATAAAGTAACGGTAGAAGTCCTCAAATTCGTCATAATCACTGCTGCCGCCGCTGCCGTTAAAGCTTCTGTTTCTGTCGGGGTTAAAGTTGTTGCTGTAATCATTTTTTTCTTCTGTTTGGCTGACAGACTCACCAAGAGTTACCTCGATGTCTTCTTCATTGCCGTCACGTGAAACTGTAACAGTCATCTTATCGCCGACCTTGCTTTTCTGTACAAGTGAGCTTATCTCTGAGCTTGAACTTACAGACTTTCCGTTTATCTTAGTGATGATATCGCCGACTTTTATGCCTGCTTCTTCAGCTGCGCCGCCCTTTGTAAGAGTTGCGACATAAACGCCCTCTTTTTCAACACCGTATCTCTGCTTTGCGCTCTCTGTCTTTACATCCGCAAGTGTTACGCCGAGAACAGGTCTGCTTACATGACCCTTTTCTTTAAGGTCGCCGAGTATGTTCTTGACATTATTTATCGGGATAACAAATCCTATACCGTCAACTGCTATACCGTCGCTTGTAGTTGCTGACTTTGCAACAACTATTCCCATGAGGTTGCCGTTTGCATCAAACATGCCGCCGCCTGAATTACCGGGATTGATAGCTGCGTCTGTCTGCAAAAGCTCCATGTTTTTGCCGTCTATCTTAACTGTTCTGTTGAGTGCGCTTACAATTCCCTTTGTTACGGTGCCGCCGAGATTTCCGAGCGGATTTCCGATAACTATGGATGTTTCACCCTGCTTCAGAGTTGAAGAGTCGCCCAATACTGCGACTGTAAGACCTTCTGCCTCTATCTTTACAAGTGCAATATCGAGTGTTTCGTCAGCGCCTACGACTTTACCCTTGTATGTTTTGCCGTCTGTAGTCTTTACCTCGATATTTGTAGCATCCTCGATAACATGGTTGTTTGTTACTATATAACCGTCCTGAGAGATAATAACGCCGCTTCCTGCGCCCTTTGTTATATACTGACCATAGAATGAGCCGTATGATGTAGACTCTGTTGTTATCTCAACGACTGAGTCCTTTATTTTTGCTACAACGCCCTCGATAGAGTCATCTGATGATGTTTTATTGCTGTTTGAGGCTTCGATGACAGTAAGTCCGGAATCCTTTCCCTCTGTTGTTGAGGCTGTAACAGCCTTGCCGTCAACAGTCTGTACAGCGCTTGTTTTGTCTGAGTCCTTCTGCATGAGGTATGCGCCCAAAACTCCGCCGCCTACTCCAAGACCCATTGCAAGAACAAGACTGCATGCTATCATAGCTATCTTTCTGCCGCTTTTGCTCTTTTTGGACTTCTTACGGTTTTCGGCTTCACTTTTTGCTGACTCGAACTGTGATGTATAGCTCTCATATCCGTAGCCATAGGGACGATGATATTTTACAGGCTCCGGCTGTGCAGGTCTGTAAACCGGTACAGCTTCAACAGGAGCTTTTTCAGCAGGTGACTGTACATCAAATTCCGCTGTGGGCTGTTTATCCGAATAGCTGTCATTATAGTTATCGTTAAAGCTTTTTTCTGCTTCTGAATGGCTGTAAATGTCGCTGCTGTTTATCTCGTTATTATTGAATTCTTTTTCACTCATAATAATGACCTCCGTTTGTTTTGTTTGTGTTTTATTTCCTTTGATGATCATATTATAACACTTTTAATTTTTTATGTGATAATAAAATTCGGTTCTTCTTAAAACAATCTATTAAATTAACCTTAATTATTTTTAAGTTTTTAATATTTTTGCTCATATTATCGATATTTTTAAGAATTTCTCATTTTTAAGATAAAATCAAGTATTTCATGTGCTGCCTGTGATTTTGAAAGAAGTTCAAGCTCCTTACAGCCGTCACGGGTGATAAGAGTTATCTTGTTTGTATCCGTTCCGAAACCCGAACCCTTTTCATTTATACTGTTTGCCGCTATGATATCACAGTTCTTTGACAACAGCTTTTTGCGTGAATTTTCTATAAGGTCCTGCGTTTCCATTGAAAAGCCGCATATCGTCTGAGTACTCTTTTTATTTTCCCCTGCATATTTGAGAATATCCTTTGTTCGTCTGAGCGGTATAAACATATCTCCGTCCTTTTTCTTTATTTTATGCTCGCTGTAATCCGTAGGAGTATAGTCTGCGACTGCCGCTGCCATTATAAGTATATCAGTATCGCCGAGCTTTTCCGCTGCAGCATTGAACATATCCTCAGCCGAACGTATTTTGGTAATATTTACGAACATCGGCTCAGGTATGCTGACAGGTCCGCTTATAAGCTCTGTTTCCGCGCCTCTGAGTGCTGCCGCTTCCGCGATCGAATAGCCCATTTTTCCCGATGAATGATTTGTTATAAATCTTACGGGGTCGAGTGATTCCTCAGTAGGTCCTGCCGTAACGGTAACTTTTAGTCCTTTCATATCCTTTTCGTATGCTATCTGACGCTTTACATATCCGATAAGCACACTTACATCGGGAAGCTTTCCTTTTCCCTCATCACCGCAGGCAAGCCGTCCGGATGCAGGCTCTATTATTATAAAGCCGTGTTTTCTGAGCTTTTCAATATTTTCCTGCACTATTGGATTTATATACATATATGTATTCATAGCAGGAGCTATGATAATATCACACGTTGCCGCAAGCGACATAGTTGAAAGCATATCGTCGGCGATTCCGTTTGCAAGCTTGCCGATGATATTTGCAGTTGCAGGCGCTATGATGAACACATCAGCTCTCTGTGAAAGCGCAACATGCTCGACATTGAACTGAAAATTTCTGTCAAACGTATCGACAAGGCATTTGTTTCCCGTAAGTGTCTCAAAGGTTATCGGATTTATAAAGTTGAGAGCATTTTTTGTCATAACTGTATGGACATCACAGCCTTCCTTTACAAGATCACTGACAAGCTGCGCTGATTTGAACGCCGCTATTCCTCCTGTTACACCTACTACGACTGTTTTACCTTTCAGCATATTGAATACCTCCGATTTATTTTTATCTGTTTTACCTGTATCAATATAGCACAATTCAGAGTGAATGTAAAGAACACAAATACAGCGTCTGATACATCAAAGTATCAGGACGCTGTAAGGCTTTGAATTTTCGGTTTTATGTTTTGAGCAATATTAATTTACTTTAATAACTGCAAGTGACTGCGGCTTCATAGCTATCT
>ONVG01000101.1 GCA_900321195.1 uncultured Eubacteriales bacterium | reverse complement strand
CCTGTGACATATTCCTTGTCCTTCGGATAGCGTATTATAAAGCCGTATTCTGCACAATGCTCTGCAAGCCATGCGGCTTCGGGTGTATCGGCAAAATAATTTGCGGTCGTGTTTATGTCAAATGCAAGCCCTGTCTGATGCTCCGAATGTCCGGGGCGAGCCGAAACTCTGTCTGCAAGCTCTGTTCCCCTGTCATAAACAAAGGAATTGTATGTATAATACTGTGTTTCATAGCTGCGAAATCCCGAAATTATTTCAAGATATATGTTGTCGCTGTATGCGTCATTCTGCATTTCATAAAAAGCACTGAGAGCTTCGGGGTCTTCACCGTTACCGTAATCCTCCGGCAGAGAATAAGTCTTGTTTACGATAATTATACCATCGATATAAGCCGCACCGTCTATGTAATATATCCCGTCAGAAGAAACAGTCTCGGTTTCTTCATCACTGCTGTTTTCGTCACTTTCCTGACTTTCTTCATCTTCACTGCTCTCTTCTTCACTTACTTCTGAGCTCTCCTCTGATTGTTCGCTTGACTCTGAGCTTTCCTCTGATTGTTCGCTTGATTCTTCGCTTGATTCTGAGCTTTCCTCTGACTGCTCGCTCGATTCTTGGCTTGATTCTGAGTTTTCCTCTGACTGTTCGCTTGATTCTGAGCTTGATTCTGAGCTTTCCTCTGACTGTTCGCTTGATTCTGAGCTTGATTCTGAGCTTTCCTCTGATTGCTGACTTGTTTCAGAGATCGTCTTGGAGCTTTCTTCTGCTTTTCGGCTTGCCTGTGAGCTTTCCTCCGACTGCTTTACGCTCTTTGTTTCACTTACTGCGTTTTCGCTTCTGACGACAATTTTTTGAGGAGTACTGCTGTCTGAACCGCATGAGCATAGACAGCATACAAGTGAAAGAGCAAGAGCCGCGATAATACATTTTTTCATCTCGTTTCATCCTTTCAAAGTATCCGATAATTATTTTATACTTTATTTTCGTATAAGTCAATATCAGAATATATTGTTGATATACGGATATTCAACATCGATAAAGTGTTCGGTGAGCAGACGCGCAGTCGAGCATTCTGCGAGGAACATTATTATATCGTCATTTTTCAGATAGGTCTCGGCTGAATCGAAGGCTTCATCTATCCTGTCGATACGTCCGTGTGAAATGAAAAGAAGCATTATCTCAACATTGTCGCTCCATTCCTTTTTGGCTTCCCTGAATATTTTCCTTGCCTTTTCGATATCTCCGCTTTCGGCAGAGTTGTATGCGGAGTTCAGCTGTTCCAATATACTTTCCGCAGTCCTTGTGTTTATTATGAACCCCGTTGTAACTATCGCGGCGATAAGCGCAAGCACGCCGAGTGCGGCATAAAGTCTCCGCATATACTCACTTCTCCTTTTTGATGATATTATAAGCGCCGTTTTTATCCATAGTCATTATGAAAACATCGGAAAGCTTTGTTCCCTCGTTTCCGAGTACCTTTTCGATATAGCTCTTCTGAAAGCCGCAGTATCTCAGCGAAGCCTCTGATATTTCCCCGTCACTTATTACAGACACCTGAAGCGGCTTGTCCTTTGCCTTTATCTTCATATCGCTCAGTGTTACATTATCGTTTTCGGGCTTTTTCATAACACTGAGCTTTCCGTTTGTCTCGATTATCGCATAAGCAACCTCGTTTATATCAAAAATATCCTTCTGGCGAAGCTGTTCAAACATGTCCTCTGTGCTTATCCTTAACTGCATCATAGCGTCACGGTCTATTTTTCCGTTATTGATTATAATAACAGGCTTTCCGCATATCAGACGGCGTATTTTGGAGCGCTTTAACATGAGGTATGATATAGATATCTCACAGACGAGAAGTATCATTATAGGTATTATTCCGCTGAGCATTGACTGGTCGGTGTCCTGCATGGGAATTGAAGCAATGTTTGACATAAGCAGAGTTATAACAAGCTCGCTTGTCTGCATTTCGCTTATCTGACGTTTTCCCATTATCCTTATTGCCGCAATAATGACTATATAAAGGAGAATGGTTCTTAGTGTTGAAATTATCATATCTTTCCTCCGAAAAAGATTATGATATTATTTTTTACACATGAAGCTGAAATATACTTTCACATGATGAATAATTCCTCTTTTATCTACCAAATATATATTTAGTTATAAGAGCTTCTATTTTCGGATAATAACGGGAGGAATACCGATGTATAGGTTGATAGACGATATCGGGAAAATATATAGGCATGAACCACAGCCGCCTTACGAGCAGAAAAACACTCCGCTTTCGCCTGCGCTTTGCATGAACCTTGATACGATAAGAAAAAATTTCGGTGAGAGCGCCGACCTTGCCGTAAGGGATATAAAGCTTTCGGGGATAAATGCCGCCGTGATATCGATAGACAATATGATAGACAAGCAGGTGCTTGCAGAGGGAGTGCTTTCGCCGCTGTTTTCGTTCAGCTTCAGCAGTGAGCCTGATACATGCTTCAATGAGATAAAATACAAAGCCGTCCATACGGCTGACATCATGGAAACAGACAGCTTTGAAAAAATAGAAGCCGCTGTTATGTCTGGCTTTGCTGTGATACTTATAAACGGCTGTGAAAAAGGGATAGCGGTGGGCATACAGGGGTATGCGTCAAGGAGCGTATCACAGCCCGATTCCGATGTTGTGCAAAGAGGCTCAAAGGAGGGCTTTGTCGAAGCGCTGAGAGTGAATATGACGCTGATAAGACGCAGGCTCAAAAATCCCGCATTGAAGTTTGAAACTATGACTATAGGCGAAACCGGCAGGACAGAGATAGCGCTTTGTTATCTTACGGATACGGTCTCACCTGAGATATTAAAGACGCTCAGAAGCAGGCTTAAAAAGATAAATGCAAAGACAGTGCTTGCGTCAGGATATCTTGTGCCGTTTCTTGAAGAGAGAAACGACTTTTCGTTTTTCAGCGGAGTAGGAGTAACGGAGCGTCCCGATACGGTATGCGGAAAGCTCACGGAGGGGCGAATAGCCATAATGACTGACGGAGTACCGTCGGCGCTGATAGTTCCGTATCTGTTCACGGAGTATTTCCAGACTCTTGATGATTATTCAAACAGGGCATATTTTGCGACATTCACAAGAATACTGAAATACACGGCTTTTTTCATATCCGTACTTTTGCCGGGACTGTTTACGGCGCTCGGCACGTTTGACCCTGAGATGTTCCCGACACTTCTGCTGAATAAGATAGCAAGCTCGATAGCCGCTACACCTCTGTCGCTGACAGCCGAGACCGTTCTGATACTTTTTGTTTATGAGATAATGAGAGAAGCAGGTCTGAGGATGCCTCAGCCGCTCGGATATGCTGTAAGTATAGTCGGCGGACTTGTAGTCGGAGATACAGCCGTAAACGCAGGACTTATAGGCGCACCCACGCTTATGGTCGTTGCAGTAACTGCTATAAGCGCCTATGTAGTGCCCGACCTTTATGCTCCGTCATGTATATTAAGATTTATCTTTGCTCTTGCGGGGGGACTTTTCGGTATATGGGGAATAGCGGCGCTGTTCAGTATAGTTCTCATAAATCTTTGCGGAAAAACAAGCTTCGGCATACCTTATATGTCGCCTGTATCGCCTTTCGGAGCATACTTTTTCAGAGATGTTATAATAAGAGCAGGCTGGAAGATATTGGCAAAGAAAACCAAAACGGTACAGGAAATGCCCGGTGCCGATATAAAGGGTGGACAGCAGGAAAATGAATGACAGACCTATGATAACTCAGAAGCAGTTTTTTATACTGCTGTTTGTTTGCAGGATATCCCTGGCGATAATATATTCGTCCGCAGTTTCGGGTATAGGCTCCGTGTGGGACATGTTTTTTCCGCTTGTGATATCCGTTCCGCTTTTGATAATAATGTTTCTGCCGAGCCTTTCATACGGACGCATAACGGGAGAAGGCTCATTTTTGACTTTGAAGATACTCCCTCTGATATATTCGGCATATTTTCTGTTCTCGGCATTTTATAGTACAGCCGCGCTGTACGGCTTTATGCTTGAAGCAGTACCCGACGGGATAGATCCGAAGGTGCTTTTAGCGCTTATTATTGCAGGCTGTATATACGCATCTTTGAAAGGCATAGAAGCATCTGCAAGGATGTCGGGGATAGTGCTTGTATTCATAGCGGCGGCTGCTGTGCTTACTGCCGTATTCCTCATGCAGAACTACAGACAGGCAAATATACCCGTACAAAGAGGGCTTTCGCTTTTCAGCGTTTCGGACTGTATCGTGTTCATTATTTCAAGGGCAGGCTGTGCCGCTTCATACAATGTATTTTCCGCAAACATCAAAAAAAGGAGCATAACGGGCGGAATACTCTTTGCAGTGATTACCGTTGTGTTTATGCTGTTCGGGCTTATAATGCTCAGAGGCTCAACGGGAAATTATATGGACACACATTCTTTTCAGATATACAGCGCCGCCGAAGGCTCAGGCAATCTTCAAAGGCTCGACCCTGTTTTTATACTCGTTATAGTATGTTCGTGCTTTTGCGGCACGGCATTGATGCTTCTTGCATCTGTCGAAAGCCTGAGAACCGTTTTAAAGACTGTACCGCATAAAAAGCTGTGTATCATAAACGGAGCAGTTCTGATAATTATGATGCTGTTGCTACAGCCTGAAATGACGGCTTATGTCTGCAATAAATATTTGTGGGCGGTGCTGAATATCGTGTTCATTTTCCTTGTGCCGCTTATGCTCATTTTGTACAGGAAGTCTGCTTCAAAGCTCCGTGTATCTGCGGCAGGCGGTGCGGCAGTCACAGCGCTTATAATATCGGCTTTTATCATGTCGGGATGCAGTACCGTACAGCTCAGTCAAAGGCTGATAATACAGGGTATAGGCATAGACTATACTGACAAGTATAAATTAACTATGTCCGTCCTTGATACAGGAGATACCGAAAAGCCGAACTCGTCAAGGCTGATATATTCCGAAGGCGAGAGTATAGAGCAGGCAATAGAAGAGCTTGAAAAGCAGAGAGGCAAGAAAGCACTTTTCAGTCAGTGCCTTTTCATAATGCTTGATAACAGCTCATTTGAAAGGCATATTGAAACATTGAGATATTTCACAAAAAGAAAGGATATCAGGAGCAATGTCAGCCTTATGATAACGGAGGACACAGCAGAAAACACCATAAAAACGGCTGTTGACGAATTCGGATATGACATGGAGGAAATAAACATGCTGACGGACAGCAAGACTATAGACAGTGCTGCTCCTAAATGTTCCCTTATGGAATACACCTCAGCTGTAAGTCAGGAAAAATATTCTCTGAGATTCCCTGTTGTTTCGGTCAGCCGCAGCACAAAAGCCCTTGTTGTCAAAAAAGTCAAAAGATAATTTGGAATGTAGAAATCGGAAAGATGTTACATCTTGGTATGATATCTCCGAAACCGAGGAACAATTCAAGTACGATCAAAGAAAGAAGTATTCTCCTTCTCTAAAGAAGAAGAATACTTCTGAAAAAGCTTCACCGCATGTCCTGATAAAAACTATAGAGCAAGTGAAGTACTCACCGCCTATAGAGGCGGGAGCTTCCTTTAATCCGCCCAACCTTGCAAAGGATTGCATTTTACGGGCATCAGTTTCCGAGGCTATGG
>ONVG01000068.1 GCA_900321195.1 uncultured Eubacteriales bacterium | reverse complement strand
GTTACAACTGACGGCAAAACTCTCGGAAGTGAAACTCTTTCCGGTATGTCAGGCGAGACATACAAAACAGAGGCAAAAACATTTGCAAACTATGAGCTTACATCTACTCCTGCTAATGCAACAGGTACATTCGGCTCATCAACTACAACAGTAACTTATACCTATAAGTCAACAAGTCCCGATCCGCTTTCAAATACTTCAACAGTTTCTACCAAGTCTATCGCACTCGGCAGCTCTGTAAAGGTAACATGCTCATCAACAGGCGGCGCTGCTCCTGTAAAGTATGCTGTATATTACAAGAAATCATCAGCTTCAAACTGGACAACAGCTCAGGACTACAGCTCAACAACATCAGTTACTGTAACTCCTAAGTATGCAGAAACATATACTATCCGCGTAAAGGTTAAGGATTCAGCAGGAACTATAAAGAGCAACGACTACACCGTAAAGGTTGCAGGCAACTTTGCAAATACCTCAAAGATATCCTCAACAAGCGTAAGTGTCGGCAGCTCTGTAACTGTAACATGTTCATCAACAGGCGGCACAGGCACAGTCAAGTATGCAGTATGGTATAAGAGATCAACAGTAGATGAATGGACAAAGGGTCAGGATTATTCAACAAATAAGACTGTTACTATCAAGCCCGCTCATTCAGGTACATATACAGTACGTGTAAAGGCTAAGAACGGCGACGGTACTGTCAAGAATAAGGACTTTACTCTCAAATCTACATCTCCTCTTACAAATACCTCAAAGGTATCAGCTACATCTATCGCACTCGGCAGCTCCGTAAAGGTAACATGCTCTGCAACAGGCGGTACAGGTACAAAGAAGTATGCTGTATGGTATAAGAGATCAACAGTATCTGACTGGACAAAGGGTCAGGATTACTCAACAAACACAAGCGTTACAGTTAAGCCCGCTCACACAGGTACATATACTGTTCGTGTAAAGGCTAAGGACGGCGCAGGCACTATAAAGAATAAGGATCTTACTCTTAAAGTTACATCAGCAGCACTTGTCAACACTTCTACTATCTCCACAAATGCTATACTTTCAGGCAAGTCATTTACCGTAAACTGTTCATCAACAGGCGGTTCAGGCACAAAGAAGTATGCAGTATGGTATAAGAAGACAGACGCTACAAGCTGGACAACAGCTCAGAGCTATTCTACAAATGCATCAGTATCCGTAACACTTAAATCCGTTGGTACTTATGATGTAAGCATCAAGGTAAAGGACGGAAATGACAAGGTTTCGGCACAGTACTATACAGTTGCAGTAAACAAGGCAAGCTCATCATTCAAGAATACATCGACTATAAGTGCAACATCTGTTTCGGCAGGTACAAAGATAACCTTGAAGGGTGCATCAACAGATCCGGTCGAGATGGCTATGTACAAGTACGAGTATAAGTCAGAGAGCGCATCATCTTACACAACTATAAAGGATTTCACAACATCAACATCCGCATACTTCACTCCCAAGAGTGCAGGCAGATATTTTGTAAGAGTTATCGCTCAGGACATGAATCCCACAACAAAGGTAAAGAACTTCACTGTTACAGTAAAATGATAACGGCTGAATAAAGACAGGCGCAGTATCTCATAAAGGTACTGCGCCGTCTTTTTATTGTGTAAGTGATATTACTGTACCCGTAAAGACAAATTAACATGCAAAAAAATACTCACGCCGGAAACAGCGTGAGTATTTGATATATTAAGAAACTTTATTAAAGGATAACGGGTTTTCCGCCCCAGATAGTCTCCTCGTAATCACGTATAGAACGGTCAGCAGCAAAGCAGCCAGCCTTTGCAATGTTTACAAGTGACATTTTGTTCCAGTTGATAGTATCAAGATAAAGCTGTGAAGCCTTCTGCTGTATCGTAGAATAGTCTGCGAAGTCGGCAAGAACCATGTAAGGATCTCTTGTTGAAAGTGAAACATAGATATCATCAAAGTTGTAGCCGAATTCTGAACGTATGCCGTCAACAGCGCTCTTGATTATGTGGTTGTTGTTGTAAGGAACAGACGGGTTGTAGCCCTGCTTGATAAGCTGACTTACTTCCGGTGTTGTCATACCGAAGATGAGAGCGTTGTCATCACCTACTACCTCGTGTATCTCAACGTTTGCGCCGTCAAGAGTACCGAGTGTGATAGCGCCGTTTATCATAAACTTCATGTTGCTTGTACCGGAAGCCTCTGTGCCTGCAAGAGATATCTGCTCGCTTATCTCAGCGGCAGGAATGAGCTTTTCTGCGACAGATACGCGGTAGTCCTCAAGATATACGACTTTAAGACGCTTGTTTA
Source organism: uncultured Eubacteriales bacterium (assembly GCA_900321195.1). Taxonomy (GTDB): domain Bacteria; phylum Bacillota; class Clostridia; order Oscillospirales; family Acutalibacteraceae; genus UBA1213. The sequence continues at coordinate 5,338 of ONVG01000068.1, read as the reverse complement.
CACGCGGGTCATTGTTTATCTTGTTTGCAAGAGCAACGATGAACTGTATTATTTTCTTTGCAAATCCGTAGCCCGGAGCTGCCTTTGCGCCGAAGATGTATGTCTTTGGCTGATATTCTGCATTCGGGTTATCTCTGAGCCACTGATAAGTGCTGTATATATGGAGAGCGTTGAGAAGCTGACGCTTGTACTCATGCAGACGCTTTACCTGTACATCAAAGATAGAGTCTGTATCAACAACGATGCCGTTGTTAGCCTTGATGTACTTAGCCATACGCATCTTGTTTTCCTTTTTGATAGCGGCAAGCTTTTCGAGTACGGCTGTGTCGTTCTTGTAAGCCATAAGACCCTCAAGAGCATTTGCATCCTTGATGAACTGGTCGCCGATAAGCTCGGTTATAAGATTTGCAAGACCGGGGTTGGACTGGTTGAGCCAGCGTCTGTGAGCGATACCGTTTGTAACGTTCTTGAACTTTTCGGGCGTTACCGTATAGAAATCATGGAATACAGAGTCCTTGAGTATCTCGCTGTGGAGCTTTGAAACGCCGTTTACTGAATGGCTTGCGATAACTGCAAGGTTAGCCATCTTTACGATACCGTCATTGACAACAGCCATTCTGCCTATCTTGCCTATATCAACGCCTGCCTGCATCATCTTGTCGCAGAAGCGTCTGTTTATCTCTTCAACTATCTGGAATATACGGGGAAGTCTTCTTCTGAACAGGTCTACCTGCCAGCATTCGAGAGCCTCGCTCATTACAGTATGGTTAGTGTAGGCAATAGTTCTTGTAACGATATCCCATGACTGATCCCAGTCATAGCCGCATTCATCAAGCATTATTCTCATAAGCTCAGGAATAGCAAGTACGGGGTGAGTATCGTTAAGGTGGATAGCAACGACATCAGGAAGATTATCAAGTGTGTTGTATGTTCTGAGGTGACGCTGGATGATATCCTGAATAGTTGCCGAAACAAGGAAGTACTGCTGGCTGAGTCTGAGACTCTTTCCTTCTGAGTGGTTATCCTCAGGATAAAGTACTCTTGTTATGCTTTCGGCCATAGCCTTCTGCTCCATAGCGCGTACATAGTCGCCTGCATTGAAGAGCTTCATATCGAAGTTGTCTGATGTAGCCGCCCAAAGACGAAGTCTGCTGACACCCTCGCCGCCGTCGCCGGGTACGAGCATATCATAAGGAGTTGCTATTACCTTTGTGGTATTTTCAAGCTCGATAGAATGATGTTCGCCGTCCCATGACTCTTTGATGTGACCGTCAAAGTATATCGGAATGGATTTTTCGGGATGCGGCTGGAGCCATACGGAGCCGCCGGGAAGCCAGAAATCAGGAAGCTCAGTCTGCCAGCCGTCAACTAACTTCTGTCTGAAAATACCGTATTCATATCTGAGTGAATAGCCCATAGCGGAATAGTTCTGAGTTGCAAGACCGTCGAGGAAGCAGGCAGCAAGTCTGCCGAGACCGCCGTTTCCGAGACCTGCATCAGGCTCGCACTCATAGATATTGTCTATTTTGATATCAAGACTCTGAAGAGCCTGAGCCATTGTTTCTTCAAGACCGAGATTATAAAGGTTGTTCTTTAAAGAACGGCCCATGAGGAACTCCATGCAAAGATAGTAAACTGTCTTTGACTGGTTTTTGATGGTCGAAGAAACGAATTTCTTATGCTGCAAGCGCATAATATCTCTTATTACCAAAGCTACAGCCTTATAATAGTGTTCGTCTGTAGCATCGGAAGGTGTGACACCGAAGTTGTGAGAAAGCTTGGCAACTATAAGCTCTCTTGCCTCACTTGGTGTCAGCTTTGATTTTGACATAAACATACCCCTCTCTTTTAATTGCGGAAATGAATTTATAAACAATTCAAAACCTATTATAAATCATTCACTCGTATTTTTCAACTACAATTTAGAATATTTTCGATAAGTTTATCATATATGGTGGAAAAACAAGTCTGATAATTGTTTAATTTGGCAAATGATGTATAAAAATATGAATTTTATTGTGCTGTAATGAAAAAGATGATAAAAATAAAGTCGCTCAAATTATTATTTGTGCTTTAAAAAATATATGAAATGTTATATAATTATCTCAAAGTGTAAAGCTTATTTTAATTATTATGTAAAGTGGTGGTCAAATGAACAGAATGGAAATACTTGCGCCTGCGGGCGGACCTGAATCTATAATGCCTGCTGTAAGGTGCGGAGCAGATGCGGTGTATCTCGGCGCATGGAGCCTGAGCGCAAGAGCATCTGCTCAGAATTTTGACAGGGAGCAGTTAAGACAGGCAGTTGAATATTGCCATGCAAGAGGAGTAAAGGTCTATCTTGCATGTAATATACTTATGTTCGACAATGAGCTGAAAAGAGCTATGGAGATAATCGAGTATGCATGCAGCATACCGGTAGATGCGCTTATAATGCAGGATATCGGACTTATTTCTCTTGTAAGGGAAGCTGCGCCTGATATGAGGATACATGCGTCTACACAGATGTCTGTGCATACTCCTAAGGGCGTCGAGCTGCTAAGTAAAATGGGCTTTAAAAGAGTTGTTCTTTCAAGAGAGCTGAGCCGTGATGAGATAGCAGAGATAGCAAAGGAAAGTCCGATAGAGCTTGAGGTTTTTGTACACGGCGCTTTGTGCATGAGCGTTTCGGGACAGTGCTATTTCAGCGCAATGTTAGGGTCAAGGAGCGGAAACAGGGGCGCATGCGCCCAGCCGTGCAGACTGCCGTTTTCCGTAAGCGGCGGCACCGGACACGACCTCAGCCTTAAAGACTGCTCGGTTATATCACACCTGCGGGAATTGCAGGATATGGGCATAACCTCAGCTAAGATAGAGGGAAGAATGAAGCGTCCGGAATATACAGCCGTATCGGTCGCTGCATGCAGACAGAGCCTTGATACAGGCAGAGTGGATGCTGACCTTTCGGAAAAGCTTGAAGCTGTATTTTCACGTTCGGGCTTTACTGACGGCTATTTCACGGGAAAGCTTGGCGCTGATATGTTTGGCATACGCTCAAAGGAGAATGTAACGTCTGCGACAAACAAGATATATTCATCAGTACATTCAATGTATAAGGATGAAAGGCAGAGCATACCGATAAATGCAGTCCTTGATATACACAGCGGCAGACAAAGCACTCTTACAGTTACCGACAATGAGAACAGGAGCGTTGCTGTAAGCGGAGCTGTGCCGGAAAAGGCTTTGAAGGTAGCGCTCAATGAAGAAAAATGCAGGAGCTATATACAAAAGACAGGCGGCACACCGTTCTTTCTTGAAAGCTTTAAAGCAGACATAGACAACGATATGTCGATGCCTGCGCTTGCGCTCAATTCAATGAGACGCGATGCACTCGACAAGCTCATGCAGATGCGTACACAAAGGGATGCAGTCACCTTTGACAGTATAACCTATCCCGAAACGTCAACACGCAAAAAGACCTTGCCGAAATATTTCCGCGCAAGGTTCACAAATGGAGAAGTTCCCGATGAATTTCTTGACAGCGAGCTTATATATGTACCGATAGACCTTAAAGACAGCGAGTACAACTCACTTCTTGACAGAGGCTTTGCTGTTGCCGTAGAGATACCGAGAGGCATGTTCGGTATCGAGCGGAAAATATATGACAGGCTCATACATATCCGCTCACTTGGGATAAATGAAGTGCTTGCGTCAAATCTTGGCGCAGTCGAGCTTGCAAAGGAGCTTGACATGGATATACACGGGGGTTTCGGTCTGAATATAACAAATACCAAGTCTGTCGAATGGGCAGAGAAGAACGGACTGCTTGATATAGAGCTTTCGTTTGAATTAAAGCTTGAGCAGATAGCCATGATAGGCGGAAGGATACCGATAGGTATAATCACCGGCGGAAGACTGCCGCTTATGCTCACAAGAAACTGTCCTGCCGACAATTCAAAAAGCGGTGAAATGGTGCTTCGTGACAGAAAGGGTATTGAATTTCCCATGCACAGATACGGCGCTTGTACAGAAATACTCAACTCTGTACCGCTGATAATGTCAGACAGAAAACGTGAATTATCCGGAATAGATTTTGAAGTTTTAAGGTTCAGTGTTGAAAACTTGGTTGAAATTGGGGAAAATTTAAGAGTTTTCAACAGCGGAAAAAGCGGAAATACCGCATTTACACGCGGATTATACTACCGCGGTGTTGAATAGTTGGACATGTTGGATATTATGTGTTAAAACCGGTTGAAAATGTTGAAATAAGAAAGAGGAGATCACAATGAAAACTCAGGTAAAAGTAAAAAGATTGAACGATAATGCAGTACTGCCGAAACGCGCTACAGAGGGTTCTGCAGGAGCAGACCTTTACGCCTGCATAAACGAGCCTGTAACGATAGCTCCGGGACAGCTTGTTAAGATACCGACAGGTATCGCAATAGAGCTTGAAAGCAATGAGCTTGCGGCTTTTCTGTTTGCAAGGAGCGGACTTGGCGTAAAACACGGAATAACGCTTTCAAACAGCGTAGGCGTTGTTGACAGTGATTACAGAGGAGAAGTCTGTGTAGGACTTTGCAACGTATCGAGCGAGCCTTACACTATACAGCCTAATGAACGTATAGCGCAGATGGTAATAATGCCCGTAGCGTGTGCGGGATTTATCGAGGTTTCCGAGCTTGGTGATACATCAAGAGGTGCAGGCGGCTTTGGCTCAACGGGAAAAGGGTAATACGATAAATAATTAATGCAGTTATTGATATTTTAAAGATACTGCTTGCTGTTAAGTGTGACAAAAACAAGGAGGAAAAATATGCAGCGCACAATCTATACAATATGTGAGCTTACCGAAAAAGAAAAGCATGATATACTTCGGAAGTATGTGCCTGAGATAGATGTAAAAAAATTCAAAAAAGAGATAGAAGAACTAAAAAATAAAAATTCTGTTTTGAATAAGAATGTGAAAAAAATATCTTCTGAAAACATCACGCAGTCAAAACAGATACAGGAGCTTACGGACAAAAATCAAGAGCTTGTAAACAAAAACCAAGATATTACAAATAAAAGTAAAGAGCTTACAAACAAAAATCAATGGCTTACAAATAAAATCAAATTGCTTACCAATAAAAATCAAGAGCTTACAAATGAAATTAAATGGCTTACAAATAAAGATCAGGAAAAGGATAAAATTATCACATCATTAAGGGCAGAAATAGAAAGGCTGAAAGCAAATGCTTCACAGCCTTCACAAATGCTCTCCGATAAAGAGCTTGTTGTCAAGGAGATAACAGACAGCTGGGAAGAAATAATAAAGTCAATAAATAATGGTACATACAGATATAAGTATCAGATAGGCAAT
>ONVG01000042.1 GCA_900321195.1 uncultured Eubacteriales bacterium | reverse complement strand
TTCTTCCCCTTCTGCAAGGTCTATCAGGCGCATATACCGACATATCCTTCGGGACACTGGCTTTTCGGTTTCGCATCAAAAAAATATCACCCGACAAACGACCTTGACGAAGGCAGATGGAACAGACTCTCGATAGATACGAGATATTACAATACCCGTCTCCACAAGGGCAGCTTTGCTTTACCGACATATGTCACAAAGCAGCTCATGGAGGGGGAAACATTTGATAATTAACTATAAATAATTATTATAACGGAGGTAATCAAAATGGGAAAAGCATTGATAATCGGCGCAGGAGGCGTTGCAAGCGTATGCATCCACAAGTGCTGTCAGAATCCTGATGTATTCGAGGAGATATGTATTGCAAGCCGTACAAAGTCAAAGTGTGACGCTTTAAAGGAAAAGCTTGACGGAGGAAAGACAAAAATATCTACAGCGCAGGTGAATGCTGACAATGTTGATGAGCTTATCGCTCTTATCAACGAATTCAAGCCTGATGTAGTTGTCAACCTTGCACTTCCTTATCAGGATCTTACTATTATGGATGCTTGCCTTGCAACAAAGGTGAACTATGTTGATACGGCAAACTATGAGCCGCTCGACACGGCAAAATTTGAGTACAAATGGCAGTGGGCATACCGTGAGAGATTTGAAAAGGCAGGAATAACCGCACTTCTCGGCAGCGGCTTTGACCCGGGCGTTACAGGTGTTTTCAGCGCATACGCTATGAAGCATCACTTTGATGAGATAAACTATATAGACATACTTGACTGCAATGCAGGCGACCACGGCTATCCTTTTGCTACAAACTTCAATCCGGAAATAAACATCCGTGAGGTATCTGCAAAGGGCAGCTACATAGAGGACGGCAAATGGGTAGAGACCGAGCCTATGGAAATAAAGAGAGTTTACAACTTCCCCGAAATAGGCGAAAAGGACATGTATCTTCTCCACCATGAGGAGCTTGAATCACTTGCGCTCAATATAAAGGGCATCAAGCGCATACGCTTCTTTATGACATTCGGTCAGAGCTATCTCACACACCTTAAATGTCTTGAAAATGTCGGCATGACTTCAATAGAGCCTATCGACTTTGAGGGAAAGAAGATAGTTCCGCTCCAGTTCCTGAAGGCTGTTCTTCCCGACCCTGCATCACTTGGCCCGAGAACAAAGGGAAAGACGAATATCGGCTGTATATTCATAGGCAAGAAGGACGGCAAGGAAAAGAAATACTATCTCTATAATGTATGCGACCATGAGGAATGCTATAAAGAGGTAGGCTCACAGGCTGTTTCATATACAACAGGCGTTCCTGCAATGATAGGCGCTGCAATGCTTCTCACAGGAAAGTGGAACAAGCCCGGTGTACACAATATAGAGGAATTTGACCCCGACCCGTTCATGGACGACCTTAATAAATTCGGACTCCCCTGGAAAGAGAGCTTTGACCCTGAGCTTGTAGACTGATATTACAAAGGACTGCTGCACAAAATGCGGCAGTCTTTTCATCTTTTGAGCTTTAATTCCCTTATGTTATCTTTGTTTTGCAAAAAAATTGTATTGATAAGACATGATATGCTGTGCTATAATATAGGATGTATTACTGTAAACAGCAATATTTATTGTCAATTAAAAAAGTGGGGTCGGTTTATGAAATTTATTTCATGGAATGTCAACGGACTGAGAGCCTGCATGCAGAAGGGCTTTATAGATTTTGTGAACAGTCAGAATGCTGACTTTATATGTCTTCAGGAAACCAAAATGCAGGAAAAAAGGGCTATTCGGGAACGGCTGTGTTTACGCCGCATACGCCCCTGAGCGTTACATACAACGGTATGGATATAGAGGAGCATTCGCACGAGGGCAGGATGATAACTCTCGATATGGGAAATTATTATCTTGTGAATGTGTATACGCCTAATGCAAAGGACGGACTTCTCAGGATAGACTACAGGATGCAATGGGAAACCGATATAAGAGAGTATCTCATGAAGCTTGATAAGGAAAAGCCCGTTATATACTGCGGAGACCTTAATGTGGCGCATAATGAGATAGACCTTAAAAATCCAAAAGCCAACAGGGGAAATGCAGGCTTTTCAGACCAGGAAAGAGGAAAAATATCCGAGCTTCTTTCTTCGGGCTTTGTCGATACATTCAGGTATCTTCATCCTGACGAAACAGGCCGCTACAGCTGGTGGTCATACAGATTTAACGCAAGAAAGAACAATGCCGGATGGCGTATCGACTATTTTATAGTTTCCGACAGGATAAAAGACAAGGTGACAAGGGCAGATATACTTTCGGATATATACGGCAGTGACCATTGTCCGGTCGTTCTGGAAATAGATATTTAAGGAGTGAAAAGTATGATAGAGGTAAAAAACCTCACAAAGCACTACGGAAAGCATACTGCGCTTGACGATATAAGCTTCAGGCTTGAAAAGGGCGATATACTCGGCTTTCTCGGTCCAAACGGCGCAGGAAAGTCAACGACTATGAATATAATAACAGGCTATATATCGGGCGATTCGGGCGATGTTCTGATAGACGGCAGGAACATACTTGACGACCCCACAGGCGCAAAGAAAAATATAGGCTATCTTCCCGAAATACCGCCGCTTTACAACGATATGACGGTAGCAAAGTATCTTGGATTTATGTTCGACCTTAAAAGAGTGCGTCTGCCGAAATGGGAGCATATCACGGAAATATGCGAGATGGTAAAGCTCATGGACGTCGGCGACAGGATAATAAAGCATCTCTCAAAGGGCTACAGACAAAGAGTAGGCTTTGCTCAGGCGCTTTTAGGTTATCCGCCTGTACTCATACTTGACGAGCCTACTGTAGGACTTGACCCTGCGCAGATAATCGAAATGCGCTCTCTTATAAGAGAACTCGGCAAAAAGCATACTATAATACTTTCTTCACATGTTCTTTCGGAGATAGAGGCTGTATGCGACAAGATAATAATAATCGACCACGGAAAAATAGCCGCTCAGGGAAAGATATCCGAGCTTACAGGCTCAGGAAAGGGCACAAGAATGATAAGGATACAAGCCGAGGGCAGAGAACAATCTATCTATTCCGTGCTGAAAAATATCGATAGTGTCGTTAATGTTTTCAAAAAAGGCGAGGTCGAAAAGGGCTGTTATGAATTTGCGGTAGAGAGCAGGACGGATATACGCAGGGTTTTATACAGAGCTGTTTCCAAAGCTGACTTTACGATACTTCTTATGCAGCCGCAGGGACACACGCTTGAAGAAACATATCTTGACATAATTTCGGGCAGGGATATCTGAGGAGGTAATAAATTTTATGTTTGCGATTTTCAAAAGAGAGCTTTACTCTTATTTCACTTCTCCTGTAGGCTATGTCGTAACTGCGGCATTCATGGCTTTCAGCGGTATATTCTTTTATGTACAGTGCCTTTTCGCAGGCACTTCAAACATGTATCAGGTATTCCAGAGCATGTTCTTCATAGTGCTTTTTATAATACCGCTCCTTACAATGAGGTCATTTGCCGATGACAGAAAAAACAAGACCGACCAGGCGCTTTTTACTTCACCTGTAAGCATTCCGGCTGTCGTTTCGGCAAAATTCTTATCCGCATTTACAATGCTTGCAATATGTCTTTTTTCATATATCATTGAGGGAATAATACTTTCAACCATATCATCACCCGACTGGAGCGTTATAATCGGAAATGTTTTCGGAATGCTCCTTATGGGTGCGGCATTTATAGCTATCGGCATTTTTATATCATCTCTTACCGAGAATACTATAATAGCGGCTGTATTCGCGTTTATGGCGAATGTAATGATAAGCATGATAGACTCGATATCTTCTACCATATCATTAGCGCCTGTAAAAAGCCTTCTGAATATGATATCCTTCCAGGCAAGATATAAAAACTTTGCGCTCGGACTGATATCTTTTTCGGATGTTGTATTTTTCATTTCAATAGCTTTGCTGTTCCTGTTCTTCACAGACAGGATAACAGACAGACGCAGATGGGCATAAGGAGGGATACCGATGGACGAAAAGGAAATAAAGACAGAAAACGAGGAAGTAAAGACCGATACCGAAAAAGAAGATAAGCCCGTTAAAAAGACAGGCGGCGAAAAGCCGAAGAAGCCTATGAGCAGGAAAATGAAGCACAGCCTGATATCTGCGGGAATATGTGTTTTTGTTGCGGCGGCTGTTGTGCTTGTAAATATCATAGCCTTTACTCTTACGTCAAAATATTCCGTTCTTACAGCGGATATAACACAGAAAGCCTCATTTGAGCTTACAGATACCTCAGTTAAGCTTGCCAAGAGCATAAAAAAGAATACGGAGATAACCTTTCTTTCCGAAAAGAATGCATATACAAATATAGACCCCTACTGCAAGCAGACAGCATTCATCGCAGAAGAGCTTGAAAAGAATTCTGACGGCAGCATATCCGTAAAATACACGGATATAGTCAAAACGCCGAGCCTTGCAAAGAAGTATTCTGATACCGAGCTTTCATCTACTGACATAGTTGTAAGCTGCGGCGATAAGCACAAGGTACTCAAAGCAACAGATATCTTCAATTTCGGCTACTATGCCGACACATACGGATATATAACATCCTCAAAGGCTGAACAGATGCTTGATACGGCAATAATAACAGTCAATAATGAGCAGGTGACAAATGTAATTATAATAAACGACAATACCTCTGAGGACTATTCTTATTTTAAAGAAACTCTTTCCTCAAACGGCTATACCGTGACAGAGGCTTCACTTGCTGAAACAGATATATCAGATGATACGGACATGCTTGTTGCATATGCGCCCAAAAAGGACTACAGCGAGGAAATAACAAAAAAGATAAGCAATTTCCTTTACAATGACGGAAAGTACGGAAAGACATTCCTCTATCTTTCCGAATCGGGGGATTTTGAGTCGCCTAATATAGACAAGCTCCTTGCAGAATACAGTCTTGAGGTAGAGCATGCGCTTGTGTTTGAAACGAATATATCAAAGATAGACACGAAGAGCAATAATCCCTATGACGGCATAATCTGCGGATATTATTCCGACCTTTATACAGAAAATCTTAAAAGCGAGGACAGCTTTGTTATAACAGGATATTCAAGACCTGTTTACAGGATGGATGAAAATTCTTCAACACCGCTTCTTGTACTTTCGGCTTCTTCGGGAGAATGTCCGTTCTCTCTCCGTGATGAAGACTGGGATATAAGCGAGTATGTTACAGGAAAGGAATGTGTTCTTGCTCAGGGAACAAAAGGCGAGGGCGATGCTGTATCGACAGTTGTTGCTTCGGGCAGCTATAATATATTTGCCGGAAATTATTACGGCTCTGTCTATGCAAATCAGGAGTATCTTTCAACTATGCTTGACAAGCTCTGCGGATGTGATACCGAGAGGGTAAGCGTTGCCGAAAAGGTCATAACCGAATATGACATAAACATAGACAGAAACCTTGCAGTGACACTCGGTTTCCTTGTTTATGCAGTCATACCTCTTGCGATACTTGCGGCAGGCTTTACTATGTATATGATGAGAAGACACAGATAAGGAGAGCTTATTTATGAAAAAAAATACAAAGCTTCTTATCGGAGCAGGTATCGGCGCAGGCTTGCTGGGAGCGATACTTGCAGTGGTGCTTATGCTGCCGTCGGAAAATAATGACAGCAGTATAAAGACATCAGAGCCTGAGTCGGTGCTTCTGTATGATAAGACAGGAAATGTTCCGGAGGATATAACGATAAAAAATACAGGCGGAGAGTATGAGATAATAGGCTATAAATATCAGGCAATACAGCAGAGCAGTTCTGATGATGAAAGCAGCTCATCCAATCCGGTAGTAAATCCTGAAGTACTGGAAGCGTCCGAATCCGAGATACCTATAGTATATACCATGCAGGAATATCCGCAGGAGTTTCTTTCAAAGAAAAGAACAGACGAGCTTTATAAAGACTGTCAGTATCTCGGCGCTAAAAAAGTAATAGATACATCGGGAAAAAATTACAAGGAATACGGCCTTGAAGAGCCGCGCGCAGAGGTGACGATACGCTTTGACGACAGCACCGAGAAAAGCTTTTCTTTGGGAGATGATGCGCCTGACAATATGGGCGTATATGTTAAAATGAGTGATGAAAAGACGGTATATGTTGTCCCGACAAATAATGTCGATGCTTATCTTGTGGAGAAGCTGCAAATGTTCGATAATACCATAACATCTGATCTCAGCGATGATGTATCGGTAAAAAGCATAAGCTTTTCGGGAGAATTTTACGACAAGCCGATAACCCTTTCGGAAAATGACAATATTGAGCAGAAAATATTCAAAAATCAGTACTATATGAAAGAGCCGTATCTTGCAGACTGCAGGACAAAGACTGTTACAGACGCAAGGGACGGCTTGTTCGGAATGGAAGGCGCGGAAGTAACGGCGATATGCGTTACCGAGGACGATATAAAAAAGTACGGACTTGATAAGCCGTATATAAGCATGACCGCAGGACTTAGTACAGGCGGTGAAACGACAGTAAATGTCACAAAGGCTGACAGTAAGGGCAGATGCTACATTATGAATAAAAGCGGCAATAAGATATTCCGCATGTATGCAGGAAATATAGCATGGTACGGTCTGAGCAGAAATGACATACTCACCGAAAACATACTTTCCATAGATATGAAATACATGAACTGTATGAAAATAACTCAGGACGGAAAGACAGAGCAGTATGATCTTGAAGCTAAGGATGTACTAACAGATACCTATTCCATAAACAGAGTTGTAAATGTTTATAAAAACGGTCAGAAAACAGACTATACCGAAGTAATGGAATATATAAATGAGCTTTCTTCATACAAACGCTCGGATGATGTGCCGCAGGATATTAAAGGCTGTAAAAAAATGATAGATATTCAGCTCGGATTTGATACCGACAACAAAGAAGAGATAAATATGAGCTTTTATCAGACTGCCGATAAAAAATATATTGTCGTTTACAATGGACAAATTGAAGGCTATGCAGACTCTCTGCCGGATAAGATAAGCTGATGAGGTCTGAACGGCAAATTGCTTGAATAAAATAAAAGGGGATAGAAAAATGAAAAGAAGCAGGAAGAATATATTATCATTATGTGCGTTGATATCTGCATGTCTTATGCTCACCGCCTGTGGAAATAAAACATCGGATGAAAAGAAGCTGCCCGATAATAAAGCGGTTTCTTCTGTAAGCAGCAGCGACTCATCCGCTGTTGTTTCTCAGCAGCAGGAGCAGGCATCCTCTGCCGGTACGGACAATGAGGAAAAGATCTCTGCGCCCGAAAGTTCAGCAGAGGCATCTTCAACAGAGGAAAATAGCGGCGCTGAGCAGAAAGAGCAGTCTTTTGAGGAAAACAGCGCTGTCAGCAAGCCTGAAACATCATCAGATGAGAAAAAGCAGACATCTGAAAACAGTGATAAAAAGGTCTCACAGGATAAGCTTGACGAGCAGAGCGAAGAGTCTGATGACGATATCTACAACGGATATTATTTTGATGATGAACAGATAGTCAAGGATTATCATAACGCAGAGGAATTTACGGATGATGAAAAATTCAATGAGCTTTTCAAGGAAAATGACATAGATAAGGAAATGCTTGAAGAGCTTAAAAACGCAGAAAATGAGACTGATATGCGTAAGATAACAATAAAGTATTCGGAGATATGGAAGGCTGAGTCCGAAAATGCATATAACAAGCTTTCCGATATGCTTGAGCAAAAGCCCGAAGAAAAGGAAAAGCTTATCATCTCACAGGCTGAATGGAATGAGGGTCTTGAAGCCGCAGAAGCAAGCTTTCAGAGTGAAGCCGAGGAAAAGGCGCTGAACGGTACACAGGAATTTTTGTCTGTAGATTCGGCAATGCTTAATTATTACAAGGGCAGAGCGGCAGTGCTTTATTATCAGATATATCTTATCAGCGGCAGTTTTGATATCAGATAACAGAATATATGAGGAGCAGGCTTTATGAATATCATTAAACCGAGAAGGGCTTTGGCGCTTATACTTTCATTGCTGACAATATTTGTGATAACAGGATGTTCGACGCAAAGTGTAAAGAAGAACGAAAAATATGTAGCGTCCGTGAAATCGCTTGTTAATGATGTTGTCAATCTCAACAGAGTGTTAAAGGAACAGAATGAGGAATTTAATTGTCATGATCCGGTAAGCTCGGAACAGCTTGCGGAAACTATGGATAAGCTGACAGACAGATTTGAAAATATTCTCAAGCTCCAGGCTGAGAAGGAATTCAAAACATATGACAGTGAGCTTAAAGAAAAAGCCGGAGAAGGCTTGAAAATAATGACGGAATACAGGATGCTTGTCAAATATTCCGAGGAAAAGCTTGATGATAAGTTTTATAAGAACGAAAAGGAAGAGCTTGATAAAAAATATGTTGATATCTGCGCTGACATGAGAAATCTGTCATCCGAGATACAGACATACTGGCGGAATGCCTGAATTTATCAGGTCGGTGTTGTATTATGAAAAAAACGTTGACTGAAAGCCGAAAGAAAATACTTGATTATCTGAACGAGTCTGTTTCAAAAGGCATCAATCCGAGTATAAGGGAGATATGCAGCGCAACAGGGCTGAAATCTACTTCTACTGTTTATGCGCATCTTAAAGTACTTGAAAATATGGGGTATATCTCACTTTCAAAGAGCCACAGGGGAATACGTCTTTCATCGGCGGATGATAAGTCTGTAGCTGTGCCCGTAATAGGCAGGGTAACGGCAGGACTTCCTGTCTATGCATTCGGGGATGTTTCGGGATATGTCCCGTACAGCAGGGAAAAGGCAGCAAACAGAACGCTTTTTGTTTTTTTTGTCAGGGGCGAGAGCATGAAGGATGCAGGCATATATGACGGTGATATAGTTATATGTGAAAAGACAGATGCTGCGGAAAACGGCGACACAGTAGTCGCGCTTATAGGTGATGAAGCTACCGTAAAGACATTTTACGCTGAAAACGGACATTACCGTTTACAGCCGCAAAATCCCGAATTTGAGCCTATCATTACAGAAGAGCTTATTATTCTTGGCAAGGTCATTGCGCTTTACAGAGAGATGTGATAAGCTCAAAGATAAAAAATATCAATCTGCGGTGTTTTTATCATTTTGAAAATTGATTTCCGTGTTTGAGCTTTAAAAATTATTGACAAACGAAAAAAAGTATTGTATAATTATGCTTGTCCGGTATTGAATTATCGGATAAGATATGCCGGTGTGATGGAATTGGCAGACGTGCGAGACTCAAAATCTCGTGTCCGCAAGGACGTGCGGGTTCGACCCCCGCCACCGGCAGAAAAGCCCTTCAGCTGAAGCCGAGGGGCTCAAATAATAAAGAACAGAGAATAAGGAATAAATAATAAAGATGTCTTATGGGGGCGTTTCTGTATTATTCTTTATTCTTTTTTATTTATTATTCTTTACTGCTAAAACACACCGCATTATTTATTGTCAGACTGCGGCGTGTTATTTTTTTACCTTAATATATAAAATGTGAAAATATACTCCGCTATATTTTACAAATTTATTTTACGGGCTTGAAAATTTTGGGAATAAGGGATAAAATTTATTTACAGGATTTTAAAAAGAAAATGTATCAAGAAAAAAGGAGGACTATATTTTGAAAATCAAAAGGAAAATAATTTCCGCTGCAATAGGCTTGTGCGCTGCGTTGATGCCTGTTGTGAGCAGTCAGCCGCTGTCCGCTTCGGCAGCGTCTTTCTCGGATATAAATGCGTCCGAGGTATTCCTGAAACAGCAGGAATGGGATACATGTACTCTTTGCTCCAATGTTATGCTTATGAGAAGGGCGGCTATGCTCAGAGGTGACAGCGATTGGAGAACTATAACGGAAAGCGCTATGAGAAAGCTTTTCTGGGTCGAAGATGCAGGAATGTACAATTATTACGACTACAGAGGTTTTACTGTATCCTACGGAAAAATAAGGTACAATGCAAAGGAGGAACTCAAAGAGCTTCTCAGTCAGCACCCCGAAGGAATAGTCGCATATGATTATGACTATCCTCACGCTATACTTCTTACGGACTATACTAACGGCGTATTCTATTGTGCAGACCCTGCAAACAATACTCCAAAGGGAAGAATGAATGTTTCAAACGCGCTTGTAAGCGTGAGCGGTATCGAGGGATATTGGTTTGTCGATACTCCTTCGCTCCGTCTTGAAGGAAGTAAGACTTCATCTTCAAAGGATACCGAAATAAAGGAAAAATGGCGCATAGATTCGGACAGCGGAGTAAATCTCCGTTCAGGAGCAGGAATGGAATATTCTGTACAATGCGTAGTGCCTGACAGGACACTTCTTACAATTACAAAAAAAGTATATTCGTCAAGCGGCGCATGGGGCTATACGCTGTATAATTCAAGAACGGGCTGGGTTTCGCTAAACTATGCCGAAAGGGTAACATCTTTCCCCGATATTACAAATACATCAAAAATAAACAAGTCTGTTATGTCTGTAGGCGAGGCTGTATCAATAAACGGTTCTGCAAAGGGCGGTTCGGAGTGCTATGACTTCTGTTATTCATACAGAAAAGAGCCTGATGACAAATGGACAGACATAAAGGAATACAGTGAAGTAAAAACTGTCGCATTTTCTCCCTCAGAAGCAGGCGAATATACCATAAGAGTAAAGGTGCATGACCAGTTTACCGGACAGGTAGTACAAAAAGGTATAAAGCTTACCGTAGTAAAGGGTTTTACAAATCTTTCAACAATATCCGATGACAGCATAAAGCTCGGCAAAAGGATAACGATAAACGGCGCTGCATGCGGCGGCTCAGGACAATATGAGTACAGCTATTCATACAGGGGAATAAATGAATCGGACTGGACAGATATCAAGGATTACAGCGATTCAAAATATGTAAGCGTTACGCCAAAGCACCCCGGAGAATATATTATAAGAGTAAAGATACATGACAATACTTACAGGATGGTAGCTCAGAAGGGCATGAAGCTCAGTGTTTCAAATAATTTTGAAAACAATTCCTATGTATCTTCAAATAAGATATCCTACGGTGAGAGCATAGACATACATGCTGCTGCAGAAAGCGGCGAAGAAGCTTATACATACGCATATTACTGCCGCAGGGACGGCAATACGAGCTGGTACAAAATAAGCTCCTACTCAGAGAATGACAGTATCACATACAAGCCGAAGCATTCGGGAAAATATGAGTTCCTTGTGAAGATAAAGAACTCCGCCGGAAAGCTTTCAAACAAGACCATTATCGTTGATGTCATAAACAACAAGCTTGTAAATAACTCTTATGCGGATTCATATGAAACAGAGCTTGGTGATTATATCAGTCTTACGGGTTCGGCAAGCGGCGGTTCGGGCGGCTATAAGTTCGCATATTATTGCAGACCTGCCGGAACAGAAGAATGGACTGCCATAAAGAAATATTCTTATAGTGAAAATGTCAGATATACTCCGAAGCAGAGCGGAGAATACGAGATAGTTATAAGAGTAAAGGATTCATCGGGCAAGGTAGTGAAAAAGAGGTTTACAGTCAATGTGAATTAGCCGGAGTAAGGAATTATTCTGATATTTTACAGTACACAATATTTACAAAAAATGATCGGTCAGGGACATTATAAATGAGTCTTTGACCGATTTTAATATTTAATGTTATTAATTGGTGCTAAAATGATTGATTTATTTAANNNNAAGAGAAAGAGGAAGAGGTGTGGGGTATGTCTGACGAAAAGGTGATAAGCCGTTCAGTACTGTCTCCTGATACTGCGGATAAGCTTACTTCGGGAGAACAAATGGATTATCTTCAGAAAAAGCTTGAACGCGCAGAGCTTAAAGCAACAGATAAAAATATCGCGCTCATTGAGATGACGGCTGCAAGAAATGCGCTTTATAAGTCATTGCAGGAAACTCAGCTTCGCCTTGCTGATGCGATAGGTCAGAGAGAAAATGACATTGAAGCTTATCAGAAAGAGCTTGAATTGAGATTGCAGGAAAAAAGACAGCTCCAGGAACAGTATGACGCTGTTGTTATCAAAGCAAAAAGATATGACGAGCTTCAGGAAAGCGTTATGAAAATAAAGATGGACGCTGAAAGACGCGCTCACAGTGTAGTTGACGAGGCTCAGGAAAAGGCTTTTGATACTGTAATGCTTATAGATGAGATAGAGAATGAAATAAAGCTTTTCAAGGATGACCTTGTTTATCTCAGGAGAGATATAAAAATAGGCACTCTTACGCTTGACGACAGACTTGATAATGTATATCTCAGGCTTTGCAAAAGCCTTGACAAACTGACGGCTATAAGAGATGAATTTTACATAAAGAATTCTTTGCCTTTCGATATGCAGCTGTCATATCATTCGTATTATGACGATGAAAAAGGCTCCTATGACGGCGCTGTGCCTTCGATAGTGTATCCGTCAGATGCTGAGCCGTCCGCTGCGGAAGAAGAAAAAACTTCTGCTGATGATATTAAAAATGATGTTTCGGAGTAAAATTTTACTCATTCAATATGGTATGATATATTTCGGCGAAAGCCGATAACGGCGGTCGTTTGACCGCTTTTTTTGTATTTTCGGCAGATATGGCGCATATACTGTATCGGGGTGTTTATATGGAAAAACTCAAGATATATACTATATGCTCAATAACTCTGATATGCGTTTTCCTGTTCGGCGGACTTGTCTATACAGCCTTTGACGATACGGCGGCTGTTCCTGCTGCGGCTGACAGCAGTGATAATGCCCCTGTAATAGTCATAGATGCCGGTCACGGCGGTGAGGACAGCGGCGCTGTTGCAAACGGTCTTTTGGAAAAGGACATAAATCTTTCGATAGCGCTGAAGCTTCGTGATATGCTCAGACTCAGCGGCTATAAGGTCGTTATGACACGTGAGGAGGATATTTCCATCTATGACGATACGGCGGCAACTACAAGAGAAAAGAAAAATTCCGACCTTAAAAACAGGGTAAGCATAATAAACGAAAATAAAAACAATATTCTTGTCAGCATACATCAGAATAAATTCGAGCAGGAAAAATACAGCGGCACACAGATGTTCTATTCCGCAAATGACCCGCAGAGCGAAAAGCTTGCGGAGGAAATGAGAAAATCTGTTACCGGACTTTTACAGCCCGAAAATAAGCGTGAACTCAAAGAGGCGGGCAAAAACATATATATTCTCAGACAGGCGGAGGTGCCGGCTGTTATAGTCGAATGCGGTTTTCTTTCCAACAATGATGAAGCCGCACTTCTGAAAACAGACGCTTATCAGCAGAAAATGGCATTTTCGATATGCTGCGGAATGATAAATTATCTTAAAAGCAGAAAATAAAAGGGTGATATCAAATGGCATCAAAGCTTAAAAGTCTTTATGTATGCTCTCAGTGCGGACACGAGAGCGCAAAATGGTACGGAAAATGTCCTTCGTGCGGCGAGTGGAACACCTTCACGGAGGAGGTACGCGAAACAAGAAAAATAAATGCTCCCTCAGTCCAGGAAAGACGCCGGCCTTCATCTGAGCCTGTGCCTATCTCTCAGATATCAACAGAGGATGAACAGAGATATTATACAGGCTCGGCAGAGCTTGACCGTGTGCTTGGCGGCGGAATAGTAAAGGGTTCTCTCGTGCTTTTGGGCGGTGATCCCGGAATAGGAAAATCAACTATTCTTCTTCAGGTGTGCAGTCACTTGGGAAAAATATTAAAAATACTGTATATATCGGGTGAGGAGTCAAAAAGACAGATAAAGCTCAGGGCGGCAAGACTCGGCGTTGATAGTGACAATCTGTATATAATGACAGAAACGGACATAGAGATAATAGCCGATCAGATACGAAATGAGTCGCCCGACCTTGTTATGATAGACTCGATTCAGACTATGAACTACAAGGAGCTGAATTCCTCTCCCGGCAGCGTCACACAGGTAAGGGAATGCACAAATATACTTATGCGTACATCAAAATCACTTGATATCCCGTGTATCGTTGTAGGACATGTGAACAAGGACGGAGCTATAGCAGGACCTAAAGTGCTTGAACATATAGTTGACGCTGTACTTTACTTTGAGGGCGACAAGCAGATGTCATACAGGATACTCAGGGCTGTAAAGAACCGTTACGGCTCGACAAATGAAATAGGCGTTTTCCAGATGGGCGATACCGGACTTACGGAGGTCGAGAACCCGTCACTGATGCTGCTTTCCGGCAGACCAAAGAATGTTTCGGGAACATGCGTTGCCTGCACCATGGAAGGCTCACGGCCTATTCTTGCGGAAATACAGGGACTTGTAACTAATTCCGGATACGGAAATGCAAGAAGAATGTCTACCGGATTTGATTACAACAGGATGTCTATGCTGCTTGCAGTTCTTGAAAAACGCTGCGGATATTATTTTTCAAGTCTTGACGCTTATATAAACGTAATAGGCGGATTAAGGCTTGACGAGCCGGCAACTGATCTTGCCGTTTCGCTTGCGCTTGTCAGCAGCCTTAAAGATATAGTCGTTTCAGAGGATATCTTAGCCTTTGGCGAGGTAGGTCTTACGGGTGAGATACGCTCGGTAAATCATGCTGATATGAGAGTGTCGGAGGCAGCAAGACTTGGTTTCAGAAGGTGCATAATGCCTTATCATAACCTTAAAAATCTTACTGTGCCGTCCGACAGTAAGATGGAGATAATCGGTGTAAGGACTATCAGGGATGCGGTCGCTGCTCTCGGCGGCTGAGCGGTGAAGCGGAGCTTTCAGGACGTACCTTGTGCATGCAGCCCGAACATGTACAGTCAGTTACAGCCGAAGCATTTTCAAGTGTACAGGAGCCGTTTTTCTGATGTATGCAGCACTCGTCACACGGAATGAATATCATTTTGTCACCACCTTTTTGCATTATGCATTATAATTATTGTGCCCGTAATCAAGTGAAATATTTATCCGATTTTTTAAGGAGGAAAAAAGATGGTAAGGGAAATAGTAAAGGATACTTTTATGTTGATGAAAAAGTCTTTGCCTGCGTCAAGGGCTGACCTTTCAGCAGCAAGAGACCTGCTGGATACGCTTAAATTTCACAGTGCAGGCTGTGCAGGTATGGCGGCTAATATGATAGGCGTGAATAAAAATATCATAGCCGTTTTTATCGGTGAAGTGCCTGTTGTTATGCTAAATCCGAGAGTGGTTTCGCATTCTCCCGAAAGCTATGATACTGAAGAAGGCTGTCTTTCCCTTACGGGTACAAGAAAAACATCAAGGTGGTACACTGTTGAAGTGGAATACTATGACATGATGATGAAAAAACACAGGATAAATTATTCGGGATTTACTGCCGAAGTTATACAGCATGAGATGGATCACTGCAGCGGCATAATTATATGATATTTGAAATAATATTCTTTATTGAAAAAATAAACAGTAATTTTATATCATAAAAGGATTTTTTTACACTGCTGTTACCTTTAACGATTTGAAGTGAAAAATGTTAGTGTTTTTAGAATAGTATTGATATATCAAAAAAGAAAAAAAGATGTTATAATTACATTATCGCATTAAGAACATTAAGGAATATAAAAGGCTACTGTGAAAAAAGGAGAGCGAATATGAAATATAAGTTTATTTCCGACAGCCATACTCACAGCGAAAATTCATTTGACGGCAAGGACAGCGTTGTAATGCTTACCGACAGGGCTTATAACCTCGGACTTCACTCTATAACTATAACCGACCATTGTGAATGCAATGAATACGGCGAACATAATTATCACAGCGATATAGTAAACTCTGTTATGGATGTTGTAAAGGTAAAGGCTCTTTATAACGGCAAAATGGAGGTATATAAAGGAATAGAACTTGGACAGGCTACACAGAATAAGGCTGCTGCCGAGGATGCGCTTTCTATAACTGACTATGATTTTGTGCTTGGCTCGCTCCATAATCTCAAGGGGGAAAAGGACTTCTATTTTCTTGAATATACGTCCGAAAACTATCACGGTCTTTTGTGCAGATATTTCAGTGAGCTTCTGGAGCTTGCCGAGTACGGCGGATTCGATTCTCTTGCACATCTTACATATCCTTTCAGATATATTTTAGGAAACAGCGGAATAAAATTTGACATAAGATTCTATCAGGATATGATAGACGCAGTACTTAAAAAGCTTGTGGAAAACGAAAAGGCGCTTGAAATAAATACATCAGGTCTCAGACAGGTGATAGGAACGACACTTCCCGATGAAAATATAGTAAGAAGATTTCATGAGCTTGGCGGAAAGTATGTGACTCTCGGCTCCGATGCTCACCGCTGGGGAGATGTCGGCGCAGGCATTGAGGACGGTCTGCGCATAATGCTCAGATGCGGATATACACACTTCACTGTTTACGAAAAACGCGAGCCGAAATTACTGCCTATATTATAAAAAATAATTAGATAAAATATACAAAAAATAATCTTAAATTGTTTTATTATATAGCTTTAAACTTATTTTGTTTTATGGTATAATATAAACGCTAAGCAGGAGTGCTGATGCATTCCTGCTTTTGTTTTTTGGAGGATATTATGACGGATTTTAAAGCGGCTATCTTTGACCTTGACGGTACTCTTATCGATTCAATGTATGTATGGGAAAAGGTCGACAGGGATTTCCTTACAGAAAGAGGCATTGAAGTTACAGATGAATATACCGAAGCGGTAAGAGGCATGTACTTTGAATCGGCTGCAAGATATACTATTGCCAGATACGGTTTTAAGGAAAGTGTTGAACAGATAATACAGATATGGCTTAATATGGCAAGATATGAATATGAACATAATGTCAGGCTGAAGCCATATGCAAAGGAATATCTTCAATATCTCAGAAATAAGGGCGTAAAGACCGGACTTGCAACATCATCTAATCCTTATCTTTTAGAGCCTGTTCTTTTGTCAAACGGAGTGAACGAGCTGTTTGATGCGGTATGTTACACTTCTCAGGTCGGCAAAAACAAGAGATTCCCTGACATATATCTTTTTACCGCAAAAAAATTGGGCGTGAGGCCTTCTGAATGCATGGTTTTTGAGGATATTACCGATGGGATAGACGGCGCTAATAAGGCAGGAATGTACACTGTTGCTGTGTTTGATAAGGCTTCGGAGAGCAGCAGGGAATATCTGGAAAAAAATGCTGACAAATATATTTGTCACTTTTCGGAAATGGTGGGAGAAAATTATGGAACGTAATAAATTGTTATATTTTTCAGTCGGAGTTTTTTTGATAGTAGGAGGATATATAATAAGGAGCATGAACCGTGAGTTCGCTTTTGAAGGCAGCTTTGTATTTATATCAATGGGAATGTTTTTTATATTAGCTCTGATAATGAAAAAATCGGCTTCGTGGGCACTGTTTTTGTCCGATTTTGCGATAATGGGCGGTTTGCAGGGTCTGAGCAAGATGAATTTCAAGTGGTATAACCTTTTTTATGCAAGTGATGCCGGACGGTTTGTTATAGGCGGTCCGTTTAACGTTATAGTTTTTGTTTACATAATTATAGGTGTTGTTCTCGGATTTATTCTTGAAATGGTTCTCCGCCAGCATAACAGCATAGGTATAGGCAGCTGAAAAACAATATTATCAATAATTACGGGTACGATATTCTTCTGAGTTTATCGTATCCGTTTTTTTAATAAAATTGGCTTTTATTGGCAGGGAATCATATACAAAGTGTATTATAAAATTTCACTTTTTGAGCGGTGATAACTCATAAGTAACCTGAAAATATACAATTTGTAGAAGGCGAAAAAAAATTTAAAAAAGGTGTTGACAAAAGAGGAGAAAGGTGGTATTATAACAAAGCTGTCGCACGGAACAGCAGATGAAAAGAGCTTGAAACAGGCTTGAATAAAGGATTTTCGGGATGAAAGCGGACTTGAATGAAACCGGCCTTCCGAAAAGAAAATAAAAAAAGTTTAAAAAAGCTCTTGACAAAAGCGAAAACGTGTGATATAATAATTAAGTCGCTGAACGAAAGAAAACTTCCGAAAAGCGACAGCGGACTTTGAAAATTAAACAACGTAAAGACAAACAAGAACCTGTAATTACTTTGAGAAGTATGTACTTTTCAAGAATAATTTACAATAACGCACAAGCGTTAAAGTTAGTATTGAGCCAAAAACTCAATCAAAACAAGGTTTGATACAATAGTTTTGAGAGTTTGATCCTGGCTCAGGACGAACGCTGGCGGCATGCCTAACACATGCAAGTCGAACGGAAGTAAGAGAAGCTTGCTTTTCTTACTTTAGTGGCGGACGGGTGAGTAACGCGTGAGCAATCTGCCTTTCAGTGGGGAATAATGTTCTGAAAAGAGCACTAATACCGCATAAAGTATCGTTGCCGCATGACGATGGTACCAAAGATTTATCGCTGAGAGATGAGCTCGCGTCCGATTAGCCAGTTGGTGGGGTAACGGCCTACCAAAGCGACGATCGGTAGCCGGACTGAGAGGTTGAACGGCCACATTGGGACTGAGACACGGCCCAGACTCCTACGGGAGGCAGCAGTGGGGGATATTGCGCAA
>ONVG01000037.1 GCA_900321195.1 uncultured Eubacteriales bacterium | reverse complement strand
AAAAGCGAAAAACTACATTTGCCGATGTTGCAGGTGCGGATGAGGAAAAGGAAGAGCTTCGTGAGATAGTCGAGTTCCTCAAGGACCCCAAAAAGTATAACGATCTCGGCGCAAGGATACCCAAGGGCGTACTGCTTGTAGGCCCTCCCGGAACAGGTAAAACTCTCCTTGCAAGAGCCGTTGCAGGTGAAGCAGGCGTTCCGTTCTTCTCAATATCAGGCTCGGACTTTGTTGAAATGTTTGTCGGCGTCGGCGCATCACGTGTAAGAGATCTTTTTGAGCAGGCAAAGAAAAATTCTCCCTGTATAATCTTTATCGATGAGATAGACGCGGTAGGACGGCAGAGAGGCGCAGGACTTGGCGGCGGACATGACGAGCGTGAACAGACACTTAACCAGCTCCTTGTTGAGATGGACGGATTCGGCGCAAATGAGGGCGTTATAATGATAGCTGCTACCAACCGTCCCGATATACTTGACCCGGCGCTTATGCGTCCTGGACGTTTTGACAGACAGGTAATGGTAGGCAGACCGGATATCAAGGGACGTGAGGAAATACTCAAGGTACATGCAAAGGGCAAGCCTCTCGCTCCTGATGTAGAGCTTAAAACAATAGCAAAATCAACAGCAGGCTTCACCGGTGCAGACCTTGAAAACCTTCTCAATGAAGCCGCACTTCTTGCCGCAAGAAAAGACCAGAAGGCAATAACAATGAAGGAAGTCGAGGAAGCGACTATCAAGGTAGTCGTAGGTACAGAGAAGAAGTCGAGAGTAATGTCCGACAAGGAGAAGAAGCTCACTGCTTATCACGAGGCAGGACATGCTGTTGCGACATATTACTGTACTACTCAGGATCCCGTTCATCAGATATCTATAATCCCCAGAGGAATGGCAGGCGGCTTTACAATGTCGCTGCCGTCAGAGGATAAGTCTTACCGCTCACGCAGAGAAATGCTTGAAGAAATAGTTGTTCTTTTGGGCGGACGAGTTGCCGAGGCTGTCATTCTTGACGATATCTCAACAGGTGCGTCAAATGATATAGAGCGCGCTACCAACCTTGTGTTCTCAATGATAACCAAGTACGGTATGAGCGAAAAGTTAGGACCTATAACCTACGGCTCATCTGACGGAGAGGTATTCCTGGGCAAAGAATTCGGTCATAACAAGACATATTCCGAGGAAACAGCCGCAAAGATAGATGCTGAGGTCAAGGAGTATATCACTGACGGTTATGCAAAGACTGAAAAGATACTCAGAGAGCATGTTGACCAGCTCCATGTTATAGCTAAGTTCCTTTTCGAGCATGAAAAGATGACAGGCGAGCAGTTTGCATGCGCTATGGAGGGTAAGGAAATACCTGAGGACAAGGACGAAGATGACGAGCCGTCAGATACCGTAACAGCGGAAGCATCCGAAACGGAAAATTCTGAAAGCATCGCTGCCGAGTCCGAAAAAGAGGAAGTTCCCGACGATTACGAGCTTGCAGAGGAAGACGAGATAAGCGAGGAAGCTGTTCAGGAGGATAACGACTCTGATGAGGATGACAGCTCCGACGATGATGACGAGGAAACAGTTTTCTACACAGGCTACGACAAGAACAAAAAGCAATAAGACCATAAATGATAAAGTATTATAAGGAGTGCCATAGAGCACTCCTTATCTGTATATAATATAAATATAATAAATATAAATTTCTGAGGTGAAAAGATATGAAAAATGATGCTCCGAATCCGTCAAGAGTATTTCCGGTACCCGGAATAAAGACAGTTACATACATAAAGCCGACAATAAAGAATCCTGATATAATTGTCGGTGATTTCACATATTTCAGCGACAAGGATTTTGAGTCGCATGTACTTCATCATTATGATTTCAACGGCGATAAGCTTATAATAGGAAAGTTCTGTCAGATAGCTGCTGGAGTGGATTTCATAATGAACGGCGCAAATCATCAGATGAACGCAGTCTCAACATATCCGTTCTATATAATGGAGGGCTGGGACGAGGAAGTGCCGCCGCTTGAAGAACTGCCTATCAAGGGAGATACTGTCATAGGAAATGATGTATGGATAGGTCAGAATGCGGTAATACTTCCGGGTGTAAAGATAGGTGACGGTGCGATAATCGGTCTGAACAGCGTTGTTACAAAGGATGTTCCGCCTTATACGATAGTTGCCGGAAATCCTGCAAGAGAGATAAGAAAACGCTTTGATGATGAGCTTATTGAGCTTATGCTTGAATTCAGGTGGTGGGACAAGACTCCTGCGGAGATAAATGAGCTTATACCGGTGCTTACGTGCAGTGACCTCAGAGCAGTAAAAGAAACTATAAAAATGCTTCTTGATAAGGAAAAGAACAGGGAAGATTCAGGAAGCGAAGAATAAGCGGGTGGAAAAATGGCTTTCAAAAAGATAATCGTCAGAGGAGCAAGGGAGCATAACCTTAAAAATATAAATGTGGATATTCCCCGTGATGAATTTGTTGTAGTGACAGGACTTTCTGGTTCGGGAAAATCATCGCTTGCATTCGATACGCTTTATGCGGAGGGACAGAGAAGATATGTAGAGTCGCTTTCATCGTATGCAAGGATGTTTTTGGGACAGATGGATAAGCCTGACGTTGACAGCATAGACGGGCTTTCTCCCGCAATATCCATAGACCAGAAAACTACCTCAAAAAATCCGCGTTCAACAGTCGGAACTGTCACGGAAATATACGATTATTTAAGACTTATGTATGCAAGGATAGGTGTTCCGCACTGTCCCGTATGCGGCAGGGAGATAAAACAGCAGACTGTCGATCAGATAGTCGATAAGCTTATGGAGCTTCCGGAGGGTACGAAAATACAGATACTTGCGCCTGTTGTACGCTCAAAAAAGGGTGAGCATCAGAAGGAGTTTGAAGCCGCATCAAAGAGCGGTTTTGTGCGTGTCAGAGTTGACGGGATAATATATGACCTTTCCGAAACCATAAAGCCCGAAAAAAATAAAAAGCATAATATAGAGATAGTCGTTGACAGACTTGTTATCAAGCCTGAAATACGTTCAAGACTTGCGGATTCCGTTGAAACATCCTCAAAGCTTTCGGGAGGTCTGACTATAGCGGCAGTCAGCGGAGGAGAGGATATACTTTTCTCACAGAATTATGCCTGTCCGGAGCATGGAGTGAGCATAGACGAGCTTAGTCCGAGAATGTTTTCGTTCAACAATCCTTACGGCGCATGTAAAAAATGCACAGGCCTCGGCGTGTTCATGAAGATAGACGTTGACCGCATAATACCCGACTATAATAAATCGATACGTCAGGGCGCGGTAAAGGGAAGCGGCTGGGCAATGGAAGGAAGTACTATCGCCTCGATGTATTTTGAAGCGCTTGCGGAAAAATATAATTTTTCCCTTGATACACCGGTAAAAGACCTGCCCGAAGAAATAATGGATATCATACTTTACGGAACAAAGGGAGAAAAGATAACAGTACACCGCAGAAACGAATACGGTTCGGGGATATATCAGACTGAATTCGAGGGTATCATAAACAACCTTGAAAGGCGTTTCCGTGAAACACAAAGCTCATGGATAAAGGCTGAGATAGAGAGCTATATGTCATCTGTGCCGTGTGATGCCTGCGGAGGAAAAAGACTGTCGCCCGAAAGCCTTGCCGTTACAGTCGGCGGTATGAATATAAGCGAATACTGTGATATGTCAGTCGGTGAAGCGCTTGAATTTTCAAAGACAACAAGGCTTACGGAGCGTGAAAAGCTTATTGCAAAGGCTATTACAAAGGAGATAGACAACAGACTTAATTTTCTCAACAGCGTAGGACTTTCGTACCTTACGCTTTCACGTTCGGCAGGAACTCTTTCGGGCGGTGAAAGTCAGCGAATACGTCTTGCAACACAGATAGGCTCTTCACTTTCGGGAGTGCTTTATATACTTGATGAGCCGAGTATAGGTCTTCATCAGAGAGACAATGACAAGCTAATAGCAACTCTCAAAGACCTGAGAGACCTTGGGAATACGGTTATCGTTGTTGAGCATGACGAGGATACCATGTATGCCGCCGACCATATAATAGATATAGGTCCCGGCGCAGGAATACACGGCGGTGAGCTTGTGTGCGCGGGAACGGTTGAGGATATAAAGGCTTGCGACAGGTCACTCACAGGACAGTATCTCAGCAAAAAGCTTTATATACCCGTCCCCGAATCAAGAAGGGCAGGAAACGGCAAAAAGCTGAAAATTTACGGCGCATATCAGAACAACCTTAAAAATATAGATGCAGAGTTTCCGCTTGGAAAATTCATCTGCGTGACAGGCGTATCAGGTTCGGGAAAATCATCTCTTGTAAATGAGATACTGTACAAAAAGCTTGCCTCAGAGCTGAACGGCGCAAAGCCTCTGCCTGTCAGGTGCAAAAAAATGACCGGTATCGAAAACCTCGATAAAGTCATAGATATAAACCAGTCTCCGATAGGCAGGACACCGCGCTCGAATCCGGCGACATATACGGGAGTTTTCACCGATATAAGAGAGCTTTTTGCTCAGACGAATGAAGCAAAGATGCACGGCTTTGGCTCGGGACGCTTTTCTTTCAATGTAAAGGGCGGAAGATGCGAAGCCTGTCAGGGCGACGGCATTATAAAAATAGAGATGCACTTTCTGCCTGATGTATATGTACCCTGTGACGTGTGCGGCGGCAAACGCTACAACCGTGAAACACTTGAGGTCAGATATAAGGGAAAGTCCATATATGATGTTCTGGAGATGACGGTCGAGGAAGGCTGTCAGTTCTTTGCGAATCATCCGAGAATATACAATAAGCTTAAAACGCTTTATGATGTCGGACTTGGATATATAAAGATAGGACAGCCTTCAACCACACTTTCAGGCGGTGAAGCTCAGCGCATAAAGCTTGCGACAGAGCTTTCAAAGCGTTCAACGGGAAAGACTATCTATATCCTTGACGAGCCTACTACAGGACTTCATATAGCTGATGTTCACCGGCTTATCAACGTTTTGCAGAAGTTCGTTGACAGCGGCAACACTGTAGTTGTTATAGAGCATAACCTTGACCTTATAAAGACAGCCGACCACATTATCGATCTGGGACCCGAAGGCGGCGACGGCGGAGGTACTGTAATAGCAGAGGGCACACCCGAAGAAATAGCTGCCTGTCCGTCATCATACACAGGACGATACCTGAAGAAAATAATAAAGAATGAAGAATAAATAATAAATAATAAAGGAAGTGAAAATGTGTTCGGATATCTCAGACCTGTTAAGGATGAGCTTAAAGTAAGGGAATATGAGCTTTATAAGAGTGTGTATTGCGGCCTTTGCAGGCATCTGGGAAAGGATTACGGCATTATATCACGCTTTACTCTCAGCTATGACTGCACAATGCTGGCTATGCTTGCAATATCCCTTAAAAATGAGGAATGTACTGTCAGAAAACACAGATGTACATTCAACCCGATGAAAAAATGCCTTTTCTGCGACAGCAGCTCGGACAGCTTCAAGCTTGCAGGAGCGGTGTCTGTCGTTATGACATACTACAAGCTTTATGATACCATACAGGATTCGGGATTTTTCAAGAGAATGCTTGCCCGTTTCCTCAAGCTTCTTTTCAAAAGGAGCTATAAAAAGGCGGCAGGAGAATATCCCGATATAGCCGAAAATGCAAGGTTAATGATGGAAAGTCAGAGAGAAGCAGAAGAAAGCGACAGCGGTATTGACAGGTCAGCAGCGCCTACAGCTGAAATGCTTTCTGCGCTTTGCAGGAAGCTTTCGGAAAATGATGAGAATAAAAAGCTGCTTTCGCATTTCGGATATCATCTCGGACGCTGGATATATCTTACGGATGCCGCAGACGATCTTGAAAAGGACATAAAAAGCGGCAGCTTTAACCCGTTCAAAAAGAATATGAAAGATAATAAGGATGAAATGATGCTGTACTGCAATGATGTACTGAACATGACTGCGGCGCAGATAGTTCTTTCCTATGACCTTATGAATATAGGCGCATATAAAGAAATACTTGACAATGTAATATATCATGGTTTATCATTTCAGCAGAAGTATTGTCTTTTTGAGAAAAAACACAGTAAAAAGTGCAGAAAAAAGGACAGGGACTTCTATCCCTATCTTTCGGGAAGCAGTAAAAATGAGAATTTGCAGATACCTGAAACGGAAAATTAAAGGAAAGGAATGATGATAAATGAAAGACCCTTATGAGATACTTGGTGTTTCAAGAACATCAAGTGATGAAGATATAAAGCAGGCATACAGAGAGCTTGCTAAAAAATATCATCCCGATAAATATGCAAACAGTCCGCTTGCCGATACTGCATCCGAAAAGATGAAGGAGATAAACAACGCATACGACAGGATACTGAATGACAGAAAACAGGCAAAAGCCGAGGGAAGAAGGACATCTGACAGTTACGGTTATGCAGGAGGTACAGAGCCGGTATATATAAGAATACGTCAGATGATAAACAGCGGCAATTTTGCTGCGGCTGAGCAGGAGCTTCAGAATATCCCGTCAAATGAGAGGGCAGGAGAATGGTACTATCTCATGGGTGTGGTAGTATATAAAAAGGGCTGGCTTGAGGACGCATACAACTATTTTGAAACTGCATGCAGGATGGATCCGGCAAATGTTGAATATCAGTCGATGTTCAACCGTATCCGTCAGCAGCGCTCAGGCATACAGGGCGGATATAATGCATCATCTGCGCCTACACCATGCGGCTGCTGTGATATATGCGCTTGTATGCTTTGCTCAGACTGTCTGTGCAGCTGCTGCAGAGGCTGATATTATGAGAAATACGCAAAAAATAGCGGCGGGAGGTCTTATGACTGCCCTTGCCTGCGCTGTAATGTTAGGCTCGGCTTTGTTCCCGTCAGGCATGTACTCATTTCCGGCTGTATCAGGCATCATAGTATTGGTGCTGTCTTATATTTCCGGAAAAGGACATGCCTTTTCGTCATATATTGCGGTTTCGCTGCTATCGATATTCCTTTGTCCGAACAAGGAAACGGCTGTTTGTTTTATATGCTTTTTCGGATATTATCCCATGCTAAGACAGTACATAGAAAAGATAAAAAACAGGTATATTGAATATTTTATCAAGCTTTTGGTGTTCAATGCGGCGGCTGTTGGAGTGTATTTTTTGATACTATTTTTATTCTCCGTACCCGAAAGCGAGTTTGCGGTATTTGGGGTGAATGTACCTCTTTTGTTTCTGTTCATATTTAATATTGTGTTTATTATTTACGATATCAGCATAAAAATGTTTGAAAAAATATACAGGGATAAGATATGCGGATATGCTGTGAAGATATTCAGGCGGTTTTAGCATAAAAGTAGAAAAATATTTACAAAAAATTAGTATTCTGTAAAAATCGTTGTCTTTATATAAAAATAAGTCAACGGTTTAATATATTTTGTTGGAGCGTTTATAAGTGTCATAAAAACAATTGTCAATTTATACAATGCGCCGATTGCTATAGTTAATAAAATGCTTTATAATTAAAAGTGTGTTTTGTAAGAGTATCATAAACGGATTTTTATGATCGTGAAACTTAAGAAAGGCAGTGTATATTTGTGGCATTAAACAACAAACAATCTATTTTCAACAAATTTCTGAAAAGTAAAAATTGCAGAAAAGTGACGTCAGCAGTATTTGCAGCAGCATTACTTGCTGCCGTTTTTCCGTCATTCGGAATGAATTCTTCTGCATCGGAAATTATTTATGCAAAAACGACAGATGCGCTCAATCTCAGAAGCGGTCCCGGAATCGACTACTCTGTATCGGGCGTTATGTCAAAGGATACGTCTGTTGCTGTTCTTGATGTATCGAATAAAAAGTGGATCAAGGTAAAGCTTTCGGACGGAAAGATCGGCTATTGCTCGGCAAACTATGTCGATATAACCGCTGACGCAGAAACAACTGATTATGTCAATCTCAGAAGCGGCCCCGGAACGGAAAATCCTGTTATCAAGACTATTGACGAGGGAACAAAGCTCGATGTTATTACATACTCCGGTTCATCATGGGCAAAGGTAAAGATTTCGGACGGAACATCAGGCTATATCAATACGAATTATTTTGAATATGTGACAGCAGATAAGCCCTCAGAAGTTTCAAAAACTTCGGAGCCATCAAAAACCTCGGAAGTATCGGAAACATCGGAAAGTTCGGAAGTGTCAAAAACCTCTGAGCCTGAAACTAATCCGACTGAGCCAAAGGGAAAAATAACACTTTCCACAACGGGAAGAAGTCTTGCGGTAGGAAATATTTTTACGCTGACTGCAAGCGGAAATAAAAGCAAGATACAGTGGTACACTTCTGACAGCAAGGTGGCTGTTGTAGGCTCATCGGGCGTTGTAAGCGGTATCGCACCGGGTGAAGCAACTATACGCGCGGTAGATTCCTCTATCGGAGCAACAGCAGCATGTAAGGTCACGGTAGTAAAGACCGATTATTATTCTATAAATCTCTCCGACCTCACAAAGCAGATAAGCGAGGGAAAGAGCTTTACTCTTGAAGCTTCATCAAATCCGTCAGGCGGAAAGATATATTTCAAGTCAGATGATACATCTGTAGCCAAGGTAGACAGCAAAGGAAAGGTAACAGGCGTAGGAAACGGCACAGTATGGATAACGGCTCATGATAATACAGGCGTTATCACACGTTCATGCAGAGTAACTGTTGTCGGAGGTACAAAGGTATCGCTTTCACAGTCATCGGTTACGGTTTCAACAGGACGTTCGATAAAGCTCAGCGCATCTGTAACTCCTGCTGGCGGCGCTCTTACATGGACGAGCAGCAATCTCAGTGTAGCAGGTGTAAACAACGGCGTTGTAAGCGGAGTAAGCGCAGGAACGGCTGTTATAACCGTAAAGGATACGGCGACAGGCAAATCGAGAGCTACATGCAAGGTAACTGTTACCGCATCCGATAAGGGAAATGTAAGACTTTCACGCTACAGCGCTTCAACTACAGCAGGCAAGACTATTTACATAAAAGGATATAACGGCGCTAAGTGGGAAAGCAGCGATACAAGCATAGCATCTGTTTCAGACGGATTTATAAAGACAAAAAAGGCGGGCAGTGTTGCGATATCCTATGTTGATTATTACGGCAACAGGGCTGTATGTGCAGTAAGGGTATCGGATGCAGCGCCGATAAAATTCTCTTATTCATCGCCTAACTCTGCAACGATAAATTCAAATGTAGAGCTTGTTGCAATAACCGACAGAACACGCTCGGATGTTTATTTCATGGTAAACGCAGACGGTACGAACCTTAAAGTAAAGGCTTCCAAGAAGATATCCGACGGCAATACATATGTCTGGAAGGGCACATACAAAGCAACAAAAGCAGGAACATTCCAGGTAAAAGCGTACTCATATAAAGGCGGCTTCTGGAACACATGCACAGACGGAACATCCGATATTTATGTTACTAATAAAACAAGCTCATCGGCTTCGGGACTTACAAAGCTCCGCGCAAGTGATGAAGTAATAAAGTATATCGGATTGAAGGAGGGCTATGTTCCGACTGCCGAATACGATCCTCTCGTTACATCACAGCTTCTTCCGACTTTAGGACACGGATATGTTGTATGGGAGGGCGAAGCCTTCTACAATGACATTACCAAAAATGAAGCTTATGCACTTCTTGTAAAGGCTATAAATGAGGATGTATATTCCAAGAGAGTGAATGAAATGCTTATCGATAATAACATAAGATTCAATCAGCAGCAGTTTGATTCACTTGTAAGCTTCTCGTACAATCTCGGCACAGGCTGGACATATTCATCCGACCTTAAAAACATACTTTTCAATTCATACGGTACTGTTACCTCATCAAGCACAACGCTTACAGGCCGTGTAACATCAGGCGACGGACTTAATCTCCGTTCACAGCCGACAACGAATTCAAGTGTTATAGAGGTATTGGACTATAATGATAAGGTAACTCTTGTAAGCTCACAGAAATACAATAATGTATGGTACAAGGTACGCACGAGCAGCGGAAAGACAGGCTACTGCAGCGGTACATATCTCAATCTTTCGTCATCATCTGGCAGCAAGACAGGACGTGACCTGAAATATGTAAACAGGAACGCGCTCATAAGGGAGATGCTTTCATATCATCATGCAGGCAGTGTCTGCTATTACGGACTTCTTTACAGACGTGCAGATGAATTAGAGATGTTCTTGTACGGAGATTATGTTGCAGACGGCCGTGACAACAATCACGACTTCCCCGATCCATCATGTATCTCATTCCCATAAGTATTGATATTACTAAAAGCGCTCATGTATTTGATATGCATGGGCACTTTTTTAGTGTTCTTATGAAATGGCGGGGCAATGTGAAAAGTGGAATTAATTCTGAAGTGCTCAATTTCAATAACTAAAAATCGCGTGAATAAAATGTTCGGTCTGCAATCAGAACGGGCGGAGTGCCGCCGGCGTGCCGCCGGTGTCGATTACGTTCTCGCGCGGTAAAGCGCGCTTATTTTATATTAATTTGCACTGCTATGCACGCACATCCGCCGGCGTGCCGCGTGGATAAAATGTTTGGTTTGCAATCAGAGCGGAGCGGAGCGAGCGACAACGCGAATCGGGACCGGCAGCTTGCCGGCGCGAATCGGAACCGGCAGCTTGCCACGGAAATCAATTTTCAAAAATCATCAACAGCGAAATGGTTATTTT